>JAJZMB010000128.1 GCA_021803205.1 Bacillota bacterium
CGATCGGCGTGACGGACGACAACCGCATCCTCGTCCTGGACATGTGGTGCGGGCATCTGGACTTCCCCGCGCAGGTGAAGAAACTCAAGGACCTAGTGCTCGACTGGCAGCCCGAGGCCCTAGGTGTGGAATCGACGGCCTATCAGGACGCGTTGCGCCAACAGGTGCGCGGCGAAGTCCTGGTGCCGATCCGGCGCATCGTCTTTGGCAGGGGGTCTGGCAAGTCTGCCGTGGCGATGCAGAACCGCTTGGTGGCGATGTCCCCGTATGTGGAGCACGGCCAGGTGTACCTGCGCGCGGCCGAGCCGGGCGAGCCGGGGCAACTGGACCCGGCCGGCGTCGTCCCGGTCCGCGTCCACGCGTCGGCCATGCCTCTGTTCGAGCAGGCTTCGCAGTACCCGGCGAGCGCGCACGATGATCGCGTCGACGCCCTTGACATGGCGTTGCGAACGGCCAGGACAAAGCGGTGGTTCGACGACGAGACGAAGGAGGCCTCCTGATGCGTGCATCGCTTGTGCGGTCCGGCACGCGGGTGCGGGTCCCGTGGGGAGCGGCCACGGTGGGCAAATCGCACGGTCAGGGCGATGGCTACGTGGACGGCGTGGTGTTGGCGGCTCTCCCCGCTGAGGTGACGGTGCGGGTGTCCGTGCCCGGCGAGCGCGCGCCGCGAACCGTGGTGCTGCGCCCGGACGCGAACGGCGAGATCGACCTGGTGCGGGCGTGACCCTCGCCCAACTCCAGCGCGGCGCGCAGGTCCTGGTGGACGTCCGCTACGTCCCCGGGCTGCCCCCCGGAGCGCCCCCTGTGCCCGGCGTGGTCCTGGACGGACAGATCATCGCCGGCAGCCAGGCCGGCGCCCTGGCCGTGCTGGAGGTGGCCGTGGCGATGCCCGGCCTGCCGACCGGCCAGCGGCTGACCCTGCAGGAGCCCGGCGGGGTGCGGGCGGACTTCGGCGTGACGGTCGTCGTGCCGGCCCCGGCCGACGCGGGCCTGTGGGGCGGACTGCGCGGCGCGGGCTGGCCGGTGATGGACGCGGCGCCGGGGGGATAGGGTGTGGCCACCGCGACCATCTCCGCGTGGTCCTCGGGCGAGTTGGCCGGCGGGCAGGTCGCACACGTCACCGTGGTGGGCGAGGGAGCGATCCCGCCGCGCACGGTGTGCGACCTCTACGTGACGGATGCCACCTGGCACGGCATTCCCGTGCACGAGCAGCGCGCCGTCTACGCGCGCGCGCGGGCCCTGCTGATGTGCGGGCATGCGGCCGCCGCCCTGGCGCTGGTGCAGCCGTGGGCGGATGGCACGCTGGGCGCGACGTGGTGGGCTCTGGAGTGGGTGGCGGGGAAGCCGCCGGGGTGATGCTGATGTCGTCGATGCAGCGATGGGGATTGGAGGACCGGCGCAGGCCAGCAAATGAGCGCGTCCTGTGGGACATGACGCACGGACGGGCGAGCCCTGATGTCCAGGCGGCATTCGACGCCGGCCGGCACCGCGGGTATTGCGAGGGCTGGACCGCCTGCGAGGTGGCGGCGGGCGCGCCGGCCCGGGCGACCGAGGGCGTTCCCGCGCCGCGCCCGGCCGCCGATTGGGAGACCATCACAAAGGTCCTGGCGCTGACAGACTCCCCCATGGAGGGCGAGGCGCAGGCGGCCAAGGACCGGCTAGCGGCGCTGATGCGCCGAGCGCTGCTGCCGACAAGGGAGGGTGCGTGGTGAGCACGCCAACCGAGATTCGCGAGTGGAACGACTCCCTGCGGGCCGCCGAGACCGACCCGCGCATCGTGCAGGCGTTTGAGTTGGGCCGCCAGCGCGGGTATGGCGAGGGCTGGGCGGCATGCGAGGCGGCGGTGCAGGACGCACGGCGCGAGCAGGAGGCGTGGGGCTACGCGCAGGCTCCGCTGGAGCCGCCGGCCATCGTCCCCGACGTCCTACGGCTGCCCCCGTGGCGCGCATGGCTCTACGGACGCCTGCTGCGGCGGCACAAGCCGCTGGCTGCCCTGGCGGTGCGCCTGGGCTTCGGACTGCGCGAAGTCTGGCGGCTCGCGTGCCGCACGGCAACCGCATGAGGCCGTACGGCTATCCCCGCCGTCCCGCCGGGCGCTCGACGCGGGGCCCCGCCATCCTGGGCCGCCCCGACCTCGCCGGCCCCGCGGTCGCCGACCCCTGGGAACTCTGGCAGCCCGTAGACGCCCCCGGGGAGTATGCCTGCGCCAAGTGCGGGCAGACGAAGACCGGGGAGCGATTCGTCGGCCTGGAGGCGCAGGGCTCGTTCGACCCGGCCGCCGTGCGCGGCGTGGACCACATCTCGCGGACTCTGACGCGGCTGCAGCGGCGCATCCTGTGCCCGGCGTGTCGGTGGGCGAAGCCGGTGGCGGCGGAGAAGCCGAAGCGGCGGAAGACGGAGTTGGACTGAGGGGGGCCGGGCGGGCATGGCGGACCTCGCGTTCGCGCCAGACCCGCAGACCGGCCTGCTGGTGCCAGAGGCGTTCCTAAAGAGCAAGCAGGCGCTTGCTGAGGCTGCCGAGCGGCAGGCGCGGGGCAAGTTCTTTTCCCAGATGTCGCGATCCGAACGCTACAACCAGGCTGGCGCACAGGAGAAGCCCCCCGACGAACCATCCTTCCGCTACCTGCGCGATGCATACTACGAATCGGTGATCGACCAAATCTGCGTGATGCGCCGCCAGCAGCAGGTGCGCGCC
>JAJZMB010000033.1 GCA_021803205.1 Bacillota bacterium
GCTTTTTCATGCCGCGTGGCGCCGGCCCCGCCGGCATGGGGGCTTGCGGGCGCACTCTTGGCGGAGGGTTGCCACCGGCCGACGCAAGGGCCCGGGATGGCGACGAAAAGAACTGGGTGCGGCTCCTTTGGAGGGGCGGGAGAAGGGGGACCGGGCGATGGCGGCATGAGCACGGGCCGGTCCGTCGGCGCTTTGGCGCAGAGGGTTAGAGACGAGCTGAGGGGCCGCGCAGACGCACGAGGGCGTCCGAGGTGGTAGGCGTGAGAGCCGACGAGAAGCCGCCCCGTATCCCGAGAATGCCGCTTGCCGGTGCCTGATTCCTGGCGTTGACGGCCCTGGACAGTCTCCGGGGCGACGGCCATGCTCAGGAACATGCGAGTGCAAGAGGCACCCAAGGGCCCGTCCCCGTTCCGCTACTGCGGCCGCACCTTCACGGAGGCCGAGGTCGAGACCATCCGCGGCCTCTCGGACAACCCCCGTTATGAGACGCGGGCCGAGATCGCGCGCGCTGTCTGCGCGGCGCTGCATTGGGTCAAGCCCGACGGCCAACCCAAGGTGGTCAGTTGCCACGTCGCCCTGCAACGCATGGAGGCGCACGGCGTGATCTGGCTGCCCCTGCCCACCCGCGCGCCGGTCCGGCCCCGGCCCCCACGGCGCACGGCGGCCGGGGAGCCCCCGGCCCCGATCACCGGGAGCCGGGGGGACCTCCAGGACCTGCGCCTGGTGCCCGTCACCAGCCCCGCGGAGTCGGGTCTGTGGAACGAACTCGTCGATCGCTACCACTACCTCGGACGCACCCAGTCCGCCGGGGCGCAGTGCCGCTACCTGGCCTACGACGGCGACCGCGTGCTCGCGGCGCTGGGCTTTGGCGCCGCGGCCTGGCGGCTGGCCGCCCGCGAGCGCTACATCGGCTGGACCGACGCGGAGCGCCAGGCCCACCTGCACGAGGTCGTCCAGAACCGCAGGTTCATGGTGCTGCCCTGGGTGGCCGTCCGCGGGCTGGCCTCCGCCCTGCTCGGGCTGGCGGCCCGTCGGCTGCCCGCGGACTGGCTGGAGCGCGCCGGCTACCGCCCCGTCCTGCTGGAGACCTTCGTCGAGCGCGAGCGCTTCCGCGGCACGTCCTACGCGGCCGCGAACTGGGTCCACGTCGGCCAGACCCGGGGCCGCGGACGCAACGACCGCCAGGGGCGGGGCGGGCAGCCGATCCGTGACATCTGGCTGCTGCCCCTGGACCGCCGCTTCCGCACCCTGCTCACCGACGGGCGCCTGCCCGCACTGCCGTCCACCGGGGGGCGGTCGCGTTGACCGAAGAGACGCCCTGGGCGGCCTCCACCGAGGCCCTGCAGGCCCTGCAGCAGCGCCTGGCCGGCCCCGAGACGGCCGGGATGATGCATGCCGACGTGGAGGAACTCATCCGCACCAGCATCCGTGAGGTCGGCCGCTTGCTGGCACAGGGCCATCAGGACCTGCTGGCCCAACGCGAGCAGCGGCTGCCCGAGGTCAGCGACGCCGAGGGGGTGCGTCGCGGTACCGCCGTGCGCGGGGAGACCCGCAACCTGGCCACGCTCTTCGGCGATGTGCGCGTCTCCCGCTACGCCTACCGCCAGCGCGGGTGCGGCAACCTCTTCCCCGCTGACGCCCAGCAGAACCTCCCCGAGGAGCAGTTCTCCCACGGCCTGCGCCGCGTCGCCGCCGTCGAGGCCAGCAGGGGCTCCTTCGGTGAGGCCGTCCAGGCCGTGCGCGCCTTCACCGCGGCGCCCCAGGTCGAACTGGGCAAACGCCAGTTGGAGGACCTGGTGCGCAGCGCCGCCGCCGACTTCGACGCCTTCTATGCCCAGCCCGAGCGCCCCGCGGTGCCGGCCGAGACCCTCCTCGCCCTCTCCTTTGACGGCAAGGGCATCGTCATGCTCCCTGCAGCCCTGCGGCCCGGGACAGCCGCGGCGGCGGCCCGCGCCACGCAAAAGCTCGCCACCCGCCTCTCCAAGGGCGAGAAGGCCAACCGCAAGCGCATGGCCGAGGTGGCCGCCGTCTTCGACGTCGCGCCCGTGCCCCGCACCCCAGAAGACATCCTCGCCTCCAGCGAGGAGAAACGCGGGCGCCCGGCGCCCCACGCCAGCGGCAAGTGGGTCACCGCCAGCGTCGTCGCCGACATGGGCACGGTCATCGGCCAGGGCTTCGCCGAGGCGCAACGGCGTGACCCCCAGCACCGCCGCACCTGGCTGGCCCTGGTCGACGGCAACAACGACCAACTCAGGCACATCCGAACACAAGCCCGCGCCCACAACGTGGAACTCGTCGTCCTCGTCGACTTCATCCATATTCTGGAGTATCTCTGGAAGGCCGCCTGGTGCTTCTTCCAAGAAGGAGACCGCGCCGCCGAGGCCTGGGTCCGGGACAAGGCCCTGGAGGTCCTGCGAGGCAAGAGTGCCCTCGTGGGGGCCGCCGTGCGCCGCAAGGCCACCGCCGCCCGCCTCGATCCGCAGAAACGCAAGCCCGCGGACACCTGCGCTGACTACCTGCACCGCAAGCGCGCCTACCTCGACTATCCCACGGCCCTGCAGCGCGGCTGGCCGATCGCCACCGGGGTCATCGAGGGGACCTGCCGCCACCTCGTGAAGGATCGGATGGACATCACCGGCGCCCGCTGGGGACTCGACAGCGCGGAGGCCGTCCTCCAACTGCGCGCACTC
>JAJZMB010000144.1 GCA_021803205.1 Bacillota bacterium
CGCGCCGTCCTGGACCGTGCCCACAGAGGCTCGCCGGCAAGGGTGACATCGGGACACGTATCTCAACCGACTTGGGGCCAATTACCTTGAGCGCGTCCAAGTCCGTTCACCAGTGCAGTGGCTCACGGTAATTGTCGGTGGCTTGCTCAACCGCTGCCGGATGTGCTCCGCCGCCAACCAGGAGTTTTGATCATTGACGGCTCCTTACGGCATCGAGGCCACTCCACGGGCGCCCGTTAATCTTTAGTATGGGTCGTATCCGGGTATACGTAGGAACGAGCCTGATGGTGGATTCTCCGGGGGGGGGGGAGTAGGGGGGGGCGGGGTCCCTCCATGCGGGGTGTATTGTCATCCCCGCGGCGATGCCCTGTGCTCTGCGAGGGAGGGGGCGTCGGCGGTCCATGAGGGGGCGGGATCGACCGGGCCCCATGATTGTCCGACCGCGCGGCCGGACTCCCCCACCACAACGCCCCCAGCTTGCAGTGGCGCAGCCCGGCGTCGTTCTCGGTGCATAGCCTGAGCCACAACACATTCGGGGAGCAGCTTGCAATCGCGGCGTGTCCGCCGGCAGCCGTCTGAGCGCGGGGCGGCAGCGGCCCATGGCGGGAGCCCTGACCCCACAGGCGGTCGCGCGTCCGCGGCCCGCGCGGCCGTGCGCCCACGGCATCCCGGGCGGCGGACCTTCCGGCCGGAAGCCCCCCGCGTGCATGACGCCATCCTCCAGGGCTGCAGGACTTGATGGGAGCAGGTATAAAGCGCACATTGACGGCAGGAGTGGGCGGGGAGGCCGATCGTGAGTCGGTGGGCGTGGACGGCGCGCCGTTTGGTGGCCCGTTGCCTGCTGGCCGTCCTCGTCGTTCCGGCGGGCGCCGGCTTCGCGTCGTCGGCTGCCGCAGCGGCAGGCAGTTCTGCGGCTGCAACCGCAGATCGGGGTCCGGAGTACGCTGCGGTGAGCGCGGCGATGTCGGCGCGGGCAGCCATGACCTCGGTGTCCGGGGGATCCGCCGCGGAGGCTGACGCCGCGGCCGTCTCAGCGGGTGACGCGCTGGATCTGTTCTACGGCAGGACGATGACCGCGGATGCGTGGAGCGCTTACGACCGTGCCCGATTTTCATCCGAGATCCTCTCGCTCGGCCTGAAGAACGCCTACAACCAGTGGCTGGCCATCGCCGATCTGCGGGCGGCGTACTACCGGGCGACGGGGCGCCTCGAACCGGGTGGGGTGACAGTCTACCCCTCAGGGGCGAGCGCCGTCATCCACGTCCTGGACCTGGCGCTTTGGGCGCGGGAGCGGGCTCTGCTCTGGTTGCTCGGGCTCCAAGCCCTGCGGCCTTACCCGCGGTTCGGAGACCTCGGCTACGGCGATCCCGGGAACTATATCGGTAGCACGCCGCAGGGCAACGCCATCACCCCGTCCGCAGTGGGTGCGCTCATCGACCAACTGCCCCTGCCATCGGCCCTGTTCGCCGGTGACCGGATCTTTCTGATGCCCTACCGGTTGCCGCAGGAATACGCCCTCACCGACGTGTATGGCCCCGGCATCCGCATCTGGCTGGGCGCGACGGCCACCACCGACCTGCGGCACGTGCTCTACCACGAACTCGGGCACGCGGTGCACTTCCGCTTCGGCGGCCTGGACACCACATCGACGGGGCAGCCGCTGTCGGCCTTTTGGCAGCAGTACCTCCAAATCCGCGGCCTCGCCTGGGAGGACCCGACCCAGGTGCCGTGGGCGGAGCGGACCATCGAGTGCTTCGCCGAGGATTTCGCCTACGCGTTCCGCGCCCCGGGCGACGTCCTCGGTTATGAGGCGGCGTGCCCGCCACCCACGGCCAAACAGGTGTCCGAACTCGATGCCTTCTGGAGGAATCTGCCCGACGCCGGTACAGCATCGCCGTATCAGCAGGCCCAGTGGGTGCAGTGGCAATCTCCCTGGCCCTCCGTCCTCTTCGGCGGCTTCCGCGCCCGCCTCTTCACCGACCGCACCAACGTTGGTGTCCGTTTATCGCTGGCCGCGCAGGCCATCGGCGGCCCATACACGGTTCAGGCCCCGGATGCCCCTGTTCCGCTGGCAACCCTGCGGCCGGGCGCGCAGTGGTCGGACACGGTGGCAGTGCCCCAAGGATCGTCGGTGGAGATCGACGCCGATGTGCAGGAGGGGTCCTCGACCCTGACCCTGACCTCCCTGTACGTATACAGCAATCCCGCCTTCGTGCCCGAGCCGCAGATCTCCGGTGTGTTTCCGGATACGATCGATTCCTGGGCCCGGGCCGCCATCGCGGCGGCCGTGCGTGCGGGCATCGTCGGCGGCTATCCTGACGGTGAGTTTCGTCCCAACGGGGCGGTGACCCGGGCCGAATTCGCCCGCATGCTGGCCGCGGGTCTGCCCGGCCGACCCTATCTGCGCGCGCTGGCCGCGGCGCGCTTCAGCGACGTGCACACCGGCTTCTGGGCGGAGCCCTTCATTGCCACCGTGGGCCTGGACCTGCCGGGGACGGTTCCCGACGGCCCCTTTCGGCCGAACCGGCCGGTGCTGCGGCAAGAGGCGGTCGCCTGGACGGCGAAGGCGTACGGTTCCATCCCGTTGTCTCCGACCACTGCCGCCGCCGTTTTGGCTACCTACCCCGACGGCGCCCAGGTATCCCGGGCGGACGCCCCGTGGTATGCGGCCGCCCTGATGGCCGGTCTGGTGGGAGGGACAGCGGCCGGCGGGGGGCTGCGGCCCCTGGCCCCCCTCAGCCGGGCGGAAGCCGCGGTCCTTGTGCTTCGGGCGCGGCAGATCTCTCAGGCGCAGGTCCGGGGCGGATGATGTGTCGGCCAGCCGATGTCTCTGCCGTCGACACACCGGCCTAGTCCCGACCGACCCGGCGCGGGGCGGCGGCGCACGGGCAACGTGTCCCTGCCCGTTCTGCCGCGGGAAATATATGTTCACAAGGGGAGGTTTGCGCGTGCCACCCACTGCCGACCCGTTGCCGATCCGACCGCTGCCCCCAGGCGGAGTGCCCGACTCGGTGGTCCGGGTTCCGGGCAGCAAGAGTCTGACCAACCGCGCGCTGGTGCTGGCGGCGCTTGCCTCCGGCCGGTCGCTCCTGCGGGGCGCCCTGTTCAGCGACGACACCTGGGCCTGCATGGAAGGGTTGCGGGCGCTGGGGGTCCCTGCGCAGGGCGACGAGCAGGCTCGTTGCGTGACGGTACAGGGGCAGGGGGGAGGCCCCCCGGCGCGGGAGGCGTACGTCGACGTCCGCCTGTCGGGAACAACGGCGCGATTCCTCTGCCCATACATGGCGCTCGGGCGTGGCCGTTACCATGTCGACGGCACCGCCAGGATGCGGTTGCGCCCGATGGGGGCGGTGTGGGATACGCTGCGCGCGCAGGGCGTGGATATCGACGGCGGACCAAATCTACCGTTCACAATCCGCGGAGCGGGGGCGCTGCGTGGGGGATACATCCGCATCGCCGGCGGAGAGACCAGCCAGCCGGCGTCGGGGATGCTGATGGTGGCCCCGTACGCGGAGAGGGATACGCTTCTGGAAGTGGAGACGCACCGAGCGGCGCTGCCGTATGTGGCGATGACGGCGCGCCTGATGGAGAGCTTCGGGGTGGAGTGCGCCCAGGGGGAGGATGGCACCTTTTCCGTGCGGGCTGGGGGGCGATACCGCGCCGGGGAGTACGCCATCGAACCGGATGCATCCGCGGCGGCTTACTTCTGGGCGTTGGCGGCTGTGAGCGGATGTTCTGTGCACACCCCGGGCATCGGTCGGAGTCGCCTGCAGGGGGATGCGGCCTTCCTGGGTGTACTGGAGCGCATGGGCTGCCAGGTGCAGGACAGGGGGGGGGCCTTGGTGTGCGGGCCGGAGGGCGGGCACCTGCGCGCTGTCGATGAGGACATGAGCGCGCTGTCCGACCAGGCCCTGACTCTCGGGGTGCTCGGCCTCTTTGCGGACGGACCGACGACGGTGCGCAACGTCTCCCATATCCGGCTCCAGGAGACGGACCGGATCGCCGCCGCCACCGCCGAACTGCGCCGGCTTGGAACGCGTTGCGTAGAGCGGCCCGACGGCTTCGTGGTCTGGCCCTTACCCGCAGCGGACACCTTCGGCGAGGTCACGATCGAGACCTATGGCGACCACCGCATGGCGATGGCCTTCGCCCTGGCTGGTCTCCGCCGACCCGGGGTGCGTATCGCCGATCCGGGCTGCGTCGGTAAGACATTCCCGGAATATTTCGACGTGCTCGGTGGCGTGCTTGGTCCAAGTTGATGGCGCGGCTGCCTGCACCGGGCGGCCGCTGGACGGGCTGCCCGTGGTCCGGGATCGTTGGGAGGGTCAGCGATGGCAGAATCGGTGGGGACTCCGGATGTGCGCGCCATGCCTGGCGGAGGGGGATGGCAGGTGCCGCTGCCCGCCGATCCGGAGGCCGTGGCCGCCAAAGCGATGGAGCAGTATGAGCGGCACGCCGGCGCGGCCCTGGCCCGACTGATGCGCTTTCTTGGGGCGTGCACCCTTGAGTGGGAGGCACGGGGTGCGCTGGTCCGCGACGTGCACGGCCGGGAGTATGTGGACTGCGGTGGGCATGGCATGTTCTTTCACGGCCACTGCCACCCCAAGGTGGTGGAGGCCGTCCGGCGCCAGGCGGCGCGGATGGGTCAATCCACCCGCCTGCTCCTGCACCTGCCGCAGGCCGAACTCGCCGAACGACTCGCGGCCGTCTGTCCGGGCGACCTGCAATACAGCTTCTTCTGCAATTCGGGAACGGAGGCGGTGGAGGGCGCTCTCAAACTCGCCCGGGCGGCGACCGGCCGAACCGGCGTGATCGCCGCGCACGGCGCCTTCCACGGCAAGACCCTGGGCGCCCTGAGCGCCAGCGGCAAGGCGCTCTATCGCGACCCCTTCCGGCCGCTGGTCCCCGAGTTCTTCCACGTGACCTACGGAGACGCCGCGGCGCTGGATGGTGCAGCGGCGTCCGTGGCCGCCGGACCCGGGGGACTCGCGGCCGTGATCCTGGAGCCGATCCAAGGAGAGGCCGGTGCGGTGGTGCCGCCCCCCGGCTATCTCGCCGCGGCGCGCGCCGTCTGTGATCGGCACGGGGCCCTGCTGATCCTCGACGAGGTCCAGACGGGCATCGGGCGCACGGGCACGATGTTCGCCTGCGAAGCGGAGGGTGTGGTGCCGGACATCCTGGCCACCGCCAAGTCACTGGGTGGCGGAGTCATGCCCATTGGGGCCTTCACCGCGCGCCCGGAATGCTGGCGCGTCTTCGACGAGAATCCTTTCCTTCATTCTTCCACATTTGGCGGAGGCCCACTTGCCTGCGCGGCGGCGCTGGCCGCCCTGGACGCCATCGAGACGGAGGGGCTGCTCCAACGGGCGGCGAGCCTCGGGAACATGCTGGGACAGGCCTTACAGGATATGGCCCGGCGCCATGGTGCTGCCATCGCCGCGGTGCGAGGGCGCGGGCTGCTCTGGGGGATCGAACTCCATGGCGAAGGACTCGGTGGTATGATGCTCAGCCACCTGATCGACGCTGGCGTGCTTGTGGTGCACTCTCTCAACCAACACCGCGTGCTTCGGGTCATGCCTCCGGCCGTGATCAGCGAGCCACAACTGGCCCTTGTCCTGGAGGCACTCGACCAGGCCGCCGGTGCCACCGCGGCGATGGCCGATGAACTCCTCTCCGCCAGGGAGTGAGCAGCCCACGCGCCTCAACTCCCCGGCAGGAGGCGATTGGCCGCGGTAAACAGGCGGACCGCGGCGGCGGCGGTCCGCCGGAGGTCCGCAGCCGTCGCCGCGAGGGCCTCGGCCCGTGTGCGGGGTCCGGGAGCGAGGGGGAGGATGGCCGCGAAGGGCCCCCGGGGGGACAGGAGCCCCTCCCATCCAGGTCCAAGGTCGCCGCACAGGGCCACGGCCGGTACGCCTGCGCCGGCCGCCAGGGCACCGACGGCGGCGGGTGCCTTACCCAAGGCCGTCTGACCGTCGAGGCGCCCTTCCCCGGTGAAACAGAGGTCGCAGGCCGCGAGACGCCCGCGCAGGCCGACGGCTTCGGCGACCACCTCCGCACCTGGGCGGGCGCATGCGCCCATTGCGGCGGCGAGTCCGAACCCGGCGCCGCCCGCCGCACCCGCCCCGGGCACGTCGCGCACGCGGCATCCCGTGGTTGCCTCCAGGACATCGGCGAAGCGCGCGAGTCCGTTCTCCAACGCGAGTACGGCATTGCGATCCGCCCCCTTTTGCGGTCCGAACACGGCGGCCGAACCGTCCGACCCGAGGAGCGGGTTGCGTACGTCGACCAGGGCGGTGACGCCGTCTCTGGGCCGGACCAGGGTAGTCAGGTCCACACGCGCCAGGTGTGCCAGGGCCGCGGCGCCCAACGGCAGATCCCTGCCGGCGGGATCCAGGAACCGGGCCCCGAGCGCGCGCAGGATTCCGGTGCCCCCGTCCGACGTCGCACTGCCCCCCAGGGCGAGCCACACCCGGCGCGCCCCGGCGCCGAGTGCCGCGGCGACAAGCATGCCGGTCCCCAGCGTGGAGGCGGTCACGGCCTCCCGCGGACCGGGGCGGAGCCGACCGAGCCCCGAGGCGGCGGCGATGTCCACCACCGCGGTGCCGTCGGGCAGCAGGGCGAAGGCAGCCTCGCGTTGGTCCCCCCAGGGACCGGGTACATGCGCCGTCCGCCAGACGGCGCCGAGTGCCGCACCCAGCACCGCCGCCGTGCCATCCCCACCGTCGGCCATGGGGACTGCGGTCGCGCGGGCGGATGCGTCCGCATCCCGCACTCCCGCACAGATCGCCTCCGCGGCGTCCAGCGCATCCAGCGTCCCCTTGAAGGCGTTCGGTGCGGCCACCGTGCGCAAGGGCGGCACCTCGGCTTCCCTCCCCCCGGCGAAGTACCGCCGGCTCATTTCTTCGCAAGTGGGCGGGTACTGCAAGAGTTCACGTCTGCGCGGCCACGGCTCTGCTGCCCCGCGTTCCCAATGGTCCATTGTTCTCGGCCGCTACGGGAACCGCCTCTTGCAGCGCCGTCCTGCTCAGCGCTGACCGAGTGCGGCGTCGACCGCTGCCCCGCTTGTTCGGCCCTGCGGCCAAAGGCCTTCCACAGCACAGTTGCGCCACCCTGCGGGTTCGGCGCCGGCGGCAGGATGCGGGCACCCGAAGGGCGAACGCCGGCTACGGAACGGCAGCGGTCTGCGGAGGGGGTGGGCGGGTGTCCTGTGCGGGCGCGCGGTCCCCGCTCATTCCGGAAGCGCCAGGCACCGTTTGTCCGGCGCCGCGCCGCCTCCGTGCCAAGATTGATCCGCCGGTCGTCGGCGCCGCCGCGTGCAGCCTCGCCGCGCGCGGAGCGGAGGCCGGGCCAGCACCGGCCGTTCGGTCCGGTCAGGCGGCCCGTCCGCTGCTGGCCGGTGCTTCGGGAGTGGCGGCGGATGGCTGACACTCCCGGATCGGCGGCATCCCCGGAGCTGGAGGCTATCGGCCGCCGCCTGCGGGCCGCGCGTGAAGTGCGCGGCGTGACGCTGGAGGCGGTCGAGGCGGGGACCCACATCCGCAAGCGTTATCTTGAAGCCATCGAGGCCGGCAGGGCGAGAGATATTCCGGGCGATGTGTTTCTGAAGGGCTTCCTTCGGTCGTACGCCGATCACCTGGGACTCGACGGCGCGGCCATGGTGGAGGATTACAAGCGTGCCTCCGCCGATGTGCAGCGGTTGCAGGCGGAGCAGGATGCGGAACGGCCCCGTCGGCGTCGGCGGCTGGCGCCTGGTGGCCCGGACAAAGCCGCGTCAGCCGCACGATCACCCATGGCGGCCTTGGCCACACCCGTCGCCATGGTGCTGGCGGTCTTGGCCCTGGCCTTTGCGGCGCACGCCCTGATACCGGGCGGCCGCCATGTCGCGCCTGCCGCGCGCCGGACGCCGGACGCCACCGGTCGGTCGCCACGGGCGTCTGCGTCCACGCCCGGTGCCTTCCCCGCATCCCCGTCTCAGGACACCTCCGGAACAACCCCTGCGGGGGGTTCCTCTTCGGGAACGACGGCACCGGGGCCCGTCTCGGCCGTCCGGGTACGGACCTCCTTCACCCATACCAACCTGGGTTGGCAGGGCACATACCAGGTCAGCGGCACCCGGGCGCTGTCGGTCACCATCCGCATCGGCAATTCAGAGTGCTGGGTGCGGCATTGGGTCGACGGTGTGCTTCAGCCGGATGTCTTCCTGCAACCGGGCACGACCACCACCTGGACCGCCCGGCAGTCGCTGCGCCTCCTGGTGGGCCGGGTGCCGGCCATCGTCTCGATCGTGGTCGACGGTTACCAGACGCAAGCATTGCCGATCGAGGGCAACAATCCTGAGACGCTCACGTTTGAGATGAGTCCGGGCACATTCGTCGGGGGCGCGGCGACCTCCGGTCTCCCCTGAGCGCACTGCGGGCATACTGTCCGCATGCGGTACGCCATCAGGTCCATCTGCCTCTGTCTGGCCATGCTGCTGGCGTTTCCACCCCGGCCCGCGGCGGCTGGGGCGTTGAACGCGACATACCCGCCCCGCGCCGAGGTGTTGCGCGGTCCGGTGATCTCCGCGGATGCCGCGGTGCTGATCGACGCCCGCAGCGGACGCCTGCTCTGGTCGCGGAACGCCGACCAGGCGCGGGCACCGGCGAGCACCACCAAGATGATGACGGCGCTGGTGGCACTGGAGCGGGGGCAGCTGAACGAGGTGATCGTCGTCCCGCGAGCGGCGGCGGCCACGCCGGGCTCGTCGGCCGGGCTGCGTGCCGGTGACCGGTACACCCTTGCCGCGCTGCTCCGCGGGCTCCTGCTCCGATCCGGCAACGATGCCGCGGCCGCCATCGCGACCCACCTCGCCGGGTCCGAGGAGGGCTTCGCCGCGTTGATGAATGCTCGGGCACGTGCGCTCGGTTTGCGCAGCACGCACTTTGTCAACCCGCACGGCCTGACGGCACCATTCCATTACAGCAGCGCTCTTGATCTCGCGCTCATCGCGCGGGCGGGTCTGGCCGTACCGGCCTTCGCCCAGTTGGTGGCGACCGCCGACGCGGAGATGCGCGGCTGGGACAGTATGCAGCGTGAGATCCGGCGGGAGTTGCACAACACCAACCGGCTACTGGTCGCCTATGATTGGGTGGACGGCGTGAAAACCGGAACGACCAACGCCGCCGGCAATTGCCTGGTCGCCTCCGGAAACCGCGGCGGGTTCCGCCTAATCGCCGTGGTCCTGCACAGCGACGACCGGTGGGGCGACGCGGTTCGCCTGCTGCGCTGGGGATACGCGCACTTCAGTCAGGTCCCGGTGGCCCCGCCGGGAGGGCAGGCCCTGCTGCCTGTTGCGGACGCCCGTGATCCCGGGGCGCACGTGCCGGCGGCCCCGCGGACTGTTCTCAGCATGCCGGTGGCGCTGGAGGAACTGCCCCGGCTCTCCTGGCGCGTGGTCGCACCAGTGACGCTGGTGGCCCCCGTCCGCCGGGGCGAGATGGTGGGGCGTCTGCAGTTGCAGGTCGCCGGCATCACGCTCGCCAGTGTGCCGCTGGCGGCCACCGCGTCCGTGCCCAGAGCGGCGCCGTGGGTGCTCCTGCTGCGCCGGCTCGGGCTCATGCGCACCTCACGTCAGTGAGGGGACGGACACGGCCGCCGCGCCTTCGGCCAACGCGAACAGGCCGGCGAGGGTGACTGCCTCGTACCCGCGCAGGCGCAGACCGTCGGCGATGTCGGCCAGAGCGGTGGACGAGACGCCGGCGGGCAGGTTCAGAATCGCCCCCGGACTCAGGTCGACCTCCACCTGCGCGCTGAGGGCGCTGTCCGCGCCGCCCACCGTCGCCGTCTGGGTCACCACGCCGAGTCCGGCAGCCCGGGCCGCGTGCAGCAGCGCACCGCTCACGCCGCCGTTCGGCGGCCGGAAGAAGAGCGGAGGAGTTCCGGTGTCCGCGGCCAGAGAAGCGGCGGCCCGACGCAGCGACGCCGCCAGGGCCGCCGCCGATTGCCCGCCGGGGGCGGTGCCGTCCCAGCCGAGCGTCTCCACTTCCGCCCCGGCGGCCGCAAGAGACTGCACCGCCGCGCGATTGGCGGCGGCATCGTGGCCGGAGATGAAGACGGTGGCCGGCAGTCCTGCGGCCTGCAAGACATTGGAGAGCGCCATGGCGTGCGTGGCGGCGACGTTGAAGGTGAGGGCGACCACCCGTTCCGAAACCGGCACCCTGCTGACAGCGCCCCGCAGTCCGAGGGTCCCGCCACTGAGTTCCGCTCCGAGTCCCCAGCGCACGGCGGCCCCAAGCAGCAGGCAGGCGCAGAAGACTGCCACCCAGCGCCGGAATACGGAACCGAGATGCAGGACGACCATGGTAGGCGCACCGTACCCTTCGGAGCGCGGGCTCGCCCGATCGATATGCGGTGCCCCACGCCGCCAGACCGGGGCCGGCGGGACGGGCCCGCGCACCGCACGCGCCGGGCCGGTTCTCCCGCCCGGCACAATCCGGTGCGGCGCCGGGCGCAGCTCCGCCGGGGGCGCTCCCCACCGCGGCCCGCGCACGCACGGGTGCCGGTCAGCCCGTGTCTCCGCTCCCGTCCTGGATATCCATCCGCCGCCGCGTAGTGCGAGTTCCGCGGCCCTGGCGCGCGTCGCCGGCGCTTGTTCGATCTCCCGCTGACCGGGGATCAGGTGGGCTGTGCCCGGACCGGCATCGCCGTCCCCGCGCTTCGGAGGCGTACGGCCGGGGCGGGTGCCTACGATGGAGATGACCCAGCGGTGCTGGTCTTGATGGCCGCCAGAGAATCCGCTTCGCCCACTGGACTTGCTCGGCACCCTCCTGCCGATCCGGCCCCGGGGGCTCCCGGTAATTCCGGTAATGCGGCTGACGGACGGACTGCGCGCTGCATGAGGCGTTCCCCGCACTCGGATACGCTCGCCGCCCAAGCCGTGGTCAGGCCGAAAACAGAGCCCGCTGCCCGCCGGCCCTACCTCGGATACGCGCGGACTGGTATTCTCGTCAGGGCCCGCCGCCGGTCCGACGCCGTTTCCGCCCGCCGGGGACCGCGGCTTCCCCCGTACGCGCGGCAGGCCCGGCGTCATGGCGGCGGCCCCGATTCGGGAGAATAGCTACCCATATTGGTTGGAGGCCGGGAACGACACCGTGGCAGCAAAGCAGCAGACGGCAGTGCGCAACGTCGCGATCATCGCCCACGTCGATCACGGCAAGACGACGCTCGTTGACGCCATCCTGCGTCAGACCGGCGTCTTCCGGGCCAATCAGGCCGTGACCGAACGGGTCCTGGACAGCAACGAACTCGAACGCGAGCGCGGTATTACCATTCTGGCCAAGAATACGGCTGTCGCTTACCGCGGGTACAAGATCAACATTGTCGACACGCCGGGCCACGCTGACTTCGGCGGCGAGGTCGAGCGCATCCTGTCCATGGTCGACGGCGCGCTGCTGGTGGTGGACGCCCTCGAAGGCCCCATGCCCCAGACCCGCTTTGTCCTGCAGAAGGCGCTGCAGAACCGCATCCAGCCGATTCTGGTCGTCAATAAACTCGACCGCCCCGGCGCCGATCCGTTGCGCACCCTCGACGCGGTGCTGGAGTTGTTCTTCGCCCTGGGCGCGGATGAAGACCAGTTGGAGTTTCCGACGGTGTATGCCTCCGGTCGCGCGGGCGTCGCCCTGCGCGCACTGCCGAGCCCCTTCGGTCCGGAGAGCGTGCAGGGCAACATCCTGCCGCTGCTGGACGCCGTTATCGAGCACGTCCCGCCCCCCACGGGCGACGAGGACGGCCCGCTGCAGATCCTGATCACCTCACTGGACTACGACGACTACGTCGGGCGCATCGGCATCGGGCGCGTGCGGCAGGGACGGCTCCGCGCAGGGGAGCCCGTCGTCGCCGCGCACGGTCCGGGCGCCCCTGTCCGCCCGGCCCATGCGGCACAGATCTTCACCTTCGAGAACCTGCGCCGGGTCCCCACCGAAGAGGCCCCGGTCGGGGACATTGTGGCCGTGGCCGGCATCCCGGACCTCACGGTCGGCGATACGATCACCGGCGCCGGTATGCCCTCGGTACTGCCCCCGCTGCGTGTGGACCCACCCACGCTGGCGATGACCTTTTCCGTGAACAACTCCCCCTTCGCCGGCCGGGAGGGCAAATTCGTCACCTCCCGGCAACTGCGGCAACGTCTCTGGCGGGAGGCCGAGCACAACGTGGGACTGGAGGTCGCAGAGACGGACAGTCCGGATGCGTTTGCCGTCCGCGGCCGCGGCGAACTCCATCTGTCCATCCTGATCGAGACGATGCGCCGCGAGGGATACGAGATGCAGGTCTCGCGTCCCGAGGTCATCGTACGCCAGGGTCCGGACGGGCCCGAGGAACCGATGGAGGACCTGGTCGCCGATGTGCCGGAGGGGGCAGTGGGCGCCGTGATGGAAGCCCTCGGCGCGCGGCGGGCGGAATTGCGGAGCATGCACCCGGCGGACGATGGACGGGTGCGTCTCGAATTCGCGGCTCCCGCTCGCGGCTTGGTCGGCTTCGCCTCAGATTTTCAGACCCTGACCAAGGGTTACGGCATCATGAGCCACACCTTTGCTGGGTATGGGCCCTACAGGGGTCCGATCGCCGGCCGGGCGCGGGGGAGCCTTGTGGCCTGGGAACCGGGAGCCACGACGGCCTATGCCCTGCAGAACGCCGAACTGCGGGGGACGCTCTTGCTCGGCCCCGGGGTGTCGGTCTACGCCGGACAGATTGTGGGCGAGAACGCCCGTGACGGCGATCTGGAGATCAACGTCTGTAAGAAGAAGCATCTGACCAACATGCGGGCGAGCACCGGCGACGAAGAGATTAAGTTGATCCCGCCACGCACGCTGTCCCTGGAGAATGCCCTGTCGTTCATCCGCGAGGACGAACTGGTGGAGGTGACCCCAAAGGCCCTCCGCCTACGCAAGAGCACCCTCGACCGACACCAGCGGGCCCGGAGCCGCGACCAGGGACCGGGGGAGTGAGGTCGGCGCGCGCCGCGTACCGGCCGAACGATCACCGTTCGGCCGGCGGCCCGTCCGCCGCGTAGGGGATGGGATCCGCAAGGCCCGCTTCCGCGAAGCCTTTGCGGCGCAACTGGCAGGCGTCGCACCGCCCGCAGGCGGGGACTGTGCCCCGGTAGCAGGTCAGGGTGAGGTGCAATGGCGCCCCGATGGCCTGTCCCAGTTGCACAATCCCGGCCTTGGTGAGGTGCGCCAGCGGGGTGTGGATCGCCACGCCCGCCGCCGTCCCCAGGCGGGCCGCCGCTTCAAAGGCCGTAACGAACTCCGGCCGGCAGTCGGGATACCCGGAATAGTCGAGGGCGTTGACCCCGATGAACAGGTGGTGGGCATCCAGCGGCTCAGCCACCGCGGTCGCCAGGGCGAGGAAGACCAGATTGCGCGCCGGCACGTAGGTCGCCGGGATGCCGGCGGCCATCTCGGCGGTGTCCCGATCCAGCGGCACCTCGGCATCGCCGGTCAGTGCTGAGCCGCAAAAGACCCGGCTGAGGTCGAGCGTACGGCGACGGACGGGGGGGATACCGTACACGTCGGCGACCGCCCGGGCCGCCTCCAGCTCTGCGCGGTGGCGCTGCCCGTAGTCGAAGGACAGGGTCCACACCTCATACCCATCGCGCGCCGCCACGGCCGCACACACCGTGGAGTCCATCCCGCCGGAAAGGAGCACCAGGGCACGTTCACACGCCACGCTTGTTCCCCCAGAGAAGTACGTGCAGTTGCGGCAGGACGCGAACGTCGGCGAGATCGGCGTCCCCCAGGGCGCGGTCCGCAAGCCACCGCAAGCGGGCCAGCAGCGCCGCGCGGTCGTCCTGGTCCACGCGGTTGCCCACCTGCAGCGTGAGGGGACACTCGGGATGCCGCGCGTGCACCTCCCGGGCGTAGACCAGGTCGCCCTCGTCAAAAACGACAATCTTCAGCTCTGCCGCCGCGGCGACAGCGAGTGTTGCCGCGAGGTTCGCCCAATCGGGGGGCATCCCGGAACTCGGACCCTTGGGCGACACCGTGACGGAATCGGCGCGCGCCAGCCAGGGTGCGGCGCGGCTGCCCTGGGTCTCGACATGCACCGTGTATCCTGCCCGGTGGAGGGCATCGACAAGGGAGCCGCAATCGTGCAGCGCGGGATTGCCGCCGCTCAGGGTGACGCGATGCGTCGTCGCGTCCAGGCGCCGCAGCCGCTGCACGATGCCCTCGCCATCCATGCGCTCGACCGGCCCCAGCTCATGTGCCCGCCAGCTGTAGGGGGTGTCGCACCAGCTGCAGGACCAGTCGCAACCGGCCAGGCGAACGAACATGGTGCGGCAGCCGATCAACTGCCCCTCTCCCTGCAGCGTGGGTCCGAAGACCTCGATGACCGGCAGGCGGCTCACGGGGTGAAGACGACCTCGTTGCGCGCGGTCTCCCGCACCACCAGGGCCAGCACCCGGGGGCGGTTGGGCAGCTCGTCCATGGCTCGCTGCAGGCGCGCCGCCAGCACCTCGGCCACACGCTCGGCGGTCGGTCGGTGGCCGTCGGCGGTGATCTCGGGGTCATCGTTGAGGGAGGTGTGGTCCAGGCGCTTGAAGACGCCCTTCAACACCGTGAAGTCCGCGACCATGTCACCGTCCAGACGATCGGTCCCCACAGTGGCCTCGAACGCCCAGGTGTGGCCGTGTGGACGGGCGCACTCCCCGGGATGGCCCGGCAGGCTGTGGGCGGCGGCGATGTCGTCCACGCGCACGCGCGCCACATAGCGCAAGATCTAGGCCCCCTTCGTCAAATCACGAGCCGCTGCGATCTCCGCGGCATACTCGCTGTAATCCTCCACGGGCGTTTCGATGATCATGGGCAAACCGGCGAGGAAGGGGTGGGTCAGGATCGCGGCCATCCCCGCGCGGCCGATCTCGCCGCGGCCGATGCGCTCGTGCCGGTCGCGGTGGCTGCCCAAAGGGAACTTGCTGTCGTTGAGATGCAGGACGTGGATGCGCCCGCGCCCCACATACCGGTCGAAAGCCCCCAGCATGGCCTCGATGCCCGCGTGCGTGCGGAGATCCCATCCCGCGGCGAAGAGGTGGCAGGTGTCCAGGCAGACGCCGAGCCGGGGCGCGGGCCCCACGGTCTCGAGGATCCTGCCGAGTTCCTCGGGCGTGCTGCCGATCTCGCCGCTCTGCCCGGCCATCCCCTCCAGGCAGAGCAGGCAGCCGCACCCCTGGGCGCGCTGCAGGGCGAGGCGCACGCCCTCCGCGACCCGGGTGATGCCGGCACCCAGGGCGCCGGGTGCGTGATGGCCCGGATGGAGCACCAGGGCGAAGGCCCCGAAGGCGTCGCAACGGACGAGGTCTTCGCCCACGACGCGAACCCCGAAGTCCCAGATGGATTTCTCGGATCCGAGATTGACCGTGTACGGGAGGTGCCCAATCGGCCCCCCCAACCCCAGTTCGGCCCGCCGCGCCTCCCAGGTGCGCACTTCCTCCGCGCCGATCGTGCGCGCCGCGCCCCCCCGCGGATTGCGGGTATGAAAGCCGAAGGAGTCGGCGCCGATCGCCTGGGCCATCCGCGCCGCCTCCGGCAGGCCCCTGCTGATCGTCAACTGGGCACCGATGCGCAAGCGGACAGCCTCCTTACGGGTCGGCGAGCATCCAGGTGCGGCGTGGACCCTGGGCCCACGCCGGGAACGACGGTGATACAATAGCACGACTCAGCCTGGGCCTGGACCATTGGAGCCGGGTCGTCGTCGGCCCATCGGGAGGAGAGCCTTCGTTGCCCGACTTGCGCACCAAGCTTGAGGCGGTGGTCCGGGTGGGCCGCCATCTGCCCCAGAGCCCGGACATGGCCTTCCTGCTCGGTTTCCTGGCCGGTAACCTCGCGCGCCTTCATTTTGTGCGCTCGCTTGAAGGTGCGCCGGTCGCGATCGCCATCGCCGCCGGTCGGCGCCACATCTGGCCGGGATCGGTGTTCGAGGCCCGCGTGCACAGCGTGCCCGTACCGATTCCGGGGGCCCTGGTCTCCGCGTTGGTCGAGAACGACGAACCGATCTGTGTGCGCGTGGCGTTGGACGATCCGGCGGAGGCCGCCTGGTTTGAACCCCTCCTGGTCGATTCCTACGTGCATGTGCAGGGCGACCAGCCGGAGGACACGCTCGCCCTGCGGGTGCAGAACGTGCGCGGCCGGATCGACCAGTCGCTGGACATCTATCGCGAATGCCGGCGGCTGCTCTCCGACGGCGGCGGGGAGGACGAGGCCCGGCTGAAGTTTTTTCTCGGCTTGGCCGAGCAGGAGATCGAGGGGCTGGGCCGGCAGCTCGCGGACCTCACCGGCCGGCTGGGCCGGCATAGCCAGGAGGAGGAACGGGAACAGTAGCTCATCGCAGTCCGAGCATCTGCAGCAGCATGGCGGTGATGCCGGCGGCGATGAGCGGTCCCGTCGGCACGCCGCGCAGCAATAGCGTACCCACGACCGACCCCACCAGGATGCCCACCAGCGCCGCGGGATAGGCTTGGAGAAAGTCGACGCCGCCTTTGCCGAAATACGCGGCGACGGCCGCTACCACCAGGGCGATGAGCCCCGACGGACGCAGGAGTTCACCCGCGAAGCCGCGCAGTGACAGCCGGCCGCCGGCCACCGGCGCCATCAGGCTGATCACCAGGAGGAAGATCCCCAGTGCGGTGCCGCGCGTGGTCAGCCACTGGACGGCGAAATCCAACCTCCCAAGCCGCAGCAGCAGGAGGCAGACCGCGCCCCCGGTGATGAGGACATTGCGGCCGAGGGCTCCCAGGCCTGCGCAGATGAGCAGGATGATCACGCCGTCGGCCAGGGTGCCCCCCCTCCCGGAAGAACCATGTCCGCTCCGTACCTATGACATGGTCCGGCAGGCGATGAGCGGACGCGGTCACGATCCGTCCCGGCCACGACTCACGGAAGCGGCCCGCGGCGAAGGTGCGCATTCCCGCGGCATCCTCCGTACAGCGTGACGCCTCTGCCGGGCACCGCCAGCCCGGCGGGCGAATAGGCTGCAGCCGCCGATTGAGGCAGCGCGGCGGCCGCGCGCTGAGGCACAAGGGGGATGCAGGGTGAGCAGAACGGACGATCGTGGTCGTGACGGGCTCGGAGGGGCCTGGGGTGGGGTCTGCCCCTTTCCGCTGCTGGGACGTACGGCCAAACCGAGGGAACGGGGCATCACCATGGTGATCGACAAGGGGTTGGGTGTATCGGCTGCGGCCGATCTGCTCGAACTCGCGGGACCCTACATCGACCTGCTCAAGCTCGCCTTCGGCACCACTGCCTTTTATTCCGAAGCCATTTTGCGCAAGAAGATCCAGGTGGCCGCCGCCGCTGGCGTCCTGGCCTACCCGGGCGGGACCTACCTTGAGGTCGCCGTCGTTCAGGGCAAGGGCCGCGAGTTCGTGGAACGCACAGCCGAGTTGGGGTTCCCGGCGATTGAAATCTCCGACGGCACCATCCAGATGTCGATGCACACGCGCTTTCTCTTGATGGAACTCGCCGGCAGGCACGGCCTGCGTGTGCTCAGCGAAGTGGGCAAGAAACACCCCGCCGACCGTGTTCCGCGTAGCAACATCCGTGAGCAGATCGCCGCGGACCTGCGGCATGGAGCCTGGAAGGTGATTGTGGAGGGCAGGGAATCGGGCAAGGGCGTCGTGATCTACCGCGAGGACGGGACCATCGACGAGGAGGAGATGGAGGATATCGCGGGGTCTGTGGACGATCCGTCTCGCCTGATTTGGGAGGCTCCCCTGAAGAACCAGCAGCAGGACCTCATCCTGCGTTTCGGCACGAACGTCAATCTGGGGAACGTGCACCCCGAGGAGGCTCTATCGCTCGAGGCGCTGCGGGTTGGCCTGCGCGGCGACACATTGCGCGCCGCAATCCTCTCCAGCACCATTCCAAGCAGCAACCACGTCGATGAGGGACCGGTCGAGACCGGTGGCGACAGGCACTGAGCGGTATCGGGCACGGTGGACCCGCAGTGGCGGCCGTGCCGGAGGCCACCGCGGGATGCGGGCACCCTGCGGCCTGGGGGGATGGCGGCATCCCGCCGCCCGGCCGGCACCGTGGCCGGACCCCTGCCCACCGGACATACCGGAGGATGGCGGCGGCGCCCTAACGAGCGAGGGAGGCGCCGCGATCGGCGGGACGGGTTTCCGCGGTGCCGCCCAGGACGCGGAGCACCCCTCCGGCCACCTGCAACGCCGTCGACCGCTGTGCCTCCGCGGTCAAGCCTGCGATGTGCGGCGTCCGGATCAGCCCGGGAAGGCCGTCAAGGGGATCCGGCTGACCGGGGGGCTCCGGATCACGGACGTCGAGCGCGGCCCCGGCCAGCCATCCCTCGCGCAGGGCCACGGCCAGGGCCGCCTCATCGAGCAACCCGCCCCGGGCGGTATTGATTAGGACGGCCCCGGGCCGGACCAGGGCAAGTTCGTGCCGGCCGATCAGTCCGCGCGTTCCGGGCGCAAGGGACGCATGGAGGCTGATGACATCGGCCCGCCGCATCAGGTCCGGCAGCGGTACCAGTTCCGCGCCGCAGTCCCGGATGTCGGCGTCCTCTGGCCGCCGGCCCGGTGCCGCCGCCACCACGGCGAGTCCGAGCGCCCTTGCCCGCCGCGCCACCGCTTGGCCCACGTGCCCCAGCCCCACCAGGCCGATCGTCTTGCCGCATAACTCGCTCCCCGCGGCAACCGGGCGCACCGCCCAGTCCGGCCCCTGGCCCCCAAGCCATTCCGGACGCCAGCGCCGGGCGAGGACCAGGGCCGACGCCAGGGTGAATTCGGCGGTCGCCACCGCATTGGTGCCGGCGGCGGCGACGATCTCGATCCCGGCGGCATGCAGGTGCTGCCGATCGAGATTGTCGAGTCCCGAACCGAGGCGCCCGACCACCCGCAGCCGGGGGGCCGAGGCAACCAGCGCCGCATCCACCCGCGTGCGGTTCCGGACGATCAGCCCGTTCGCCTCGTGGCAGGCCGCGCAGAGATCGGTACGACGGTCGCCGAGGCCAGGGTCGTAGTGGACCTCCGCCGAGCGTGCGAGAAGTTGCAGTCCTTCGGGCGCCATGAACTCGCAGACGACCACCCTCAAGGCGCCGTGCCCCCTTCCGTGCCCCAGCCTGTGCATGCCCCGGTGCGCAGCCGGGCTTCCCGCTCCCGCCGTCCAGACTATGCGCCGGCGAGATGGCCCGGGAGTCGCCCGGCGGGGCAGGCGCCCACCGGACAGGTGCGGCCAGGGCCGAGGCACGGGGTGAACACGGCGCGGCCCCGGGGTGAGGCCCGGTGGCGGCAACCGCAGCGCTGCGCCGCCAAGGCAGTCCCACGGGACCACGGTCTGCACGACTTCTGTGCCTGGAGGCTTTCCGGATCCGGGGCCGGTACGGCGCGCGCGCATCCGGGCCCGGGAGACGTACGCCGGCCCAGGCGGCCGCGGATCCTTCCGCTTTTTGCGCGATCAACGCTCCGCCGCCCTTTGTCCCCCAAAGGTCCACGTTGCCGGCCGGTGTGGAAACCGGCTCTTGCATTGCCCCCCCTCGCGGTTTGACCTTGGACGCGCCTGCCTTCTATGCTGCGCTTGCCTGCCGGCGGACGGAAGCGGCCGGCGTTCGGGAGGCGGTGGCGGAATGTTCGTCCCCGACGAGGTGACCGCGCGCGCGATCGAGGCCTGGGTCGCAGCGACCGACCTCGAACTGGCTTCAGGCGTCTTCCCCGGCTGGGAGCCGGCGACTCAGTCCGTGGCACTTGTTCTACCCGAAGCACGTGGGTGGATCCTGGCTCGAGCGCCTTGGGCCCGCGGCCGTCCTGTGGCGGCGCGGCGGGGTGGAATCCTGCCGGGGATCAGCTTTCTGCCGGCCGCGCAGGCCTCCGACCTGGGTCTGCCGGATCCGGACGTCCCCACGCCGCGTCGCGCCGACGAAGGAGCCCTCACGGTGGTCTGCCGCGGCGTCCCCGTCGTCGTCACCGAGCCCGGCGGTGATCCGGCCCGGCTCGCCGCTGGTGTCTTCACCTCGCTGTTCGCCGCATGGTGGAGTGCGCGGACGGACCGGGGCGCTCCCCAGGTGCCCCTTTTGCCGGAGACTCCCGGCGCCGCGGCCCTTGCCGTCGTCGAAGGACGCCTCCTGCTGCAGGCCCTCAGGGAAGGGGCCAGGGGGGGCCCGCTTGAGCGGCTGGTGACACAGATCGTCCTGGTTCGGCGCGAGCGCTGGGCGGACTGCGAACCGGCGCAGGAGCAAGACGCGCGGGCGGTGGAGTGCGCCGCCGGGTTGGCCCGCTACGCCGGCGCCTGTTGTGCTGGGCGCTTGGCCCTGGCAGCCCGGAACACCCCGGCGGTCCCCCCGGCGGAACTGATTGCACGCCTGGCGGACCTCTCCGCCGAGCCGCTGCCGCAGCGTGGCGGCCTCACCGGTTGGGCGTTGGCGTCTCTGCTTCACCTCCTTGAGCCGGTCCGAGGCGCAGCGGGGGGAGAGGCGGTCGCGGGCGGCCGCCCATGGGCGCAACGCCGATCGTTCCCAGATGGTTGGAAGGCCGCCCTGTCCGCCGGCGTCGCCTTCGACCAGGTGATCGAGTCCTATGTCCGTATGGACGGAGGCTCACGCGACGACGCCGCCTTGGTGGCGGCGCTCGCCACATACGGGCACGCCGATGCCCTGGAGCGGGCCCGGCTCCTCGCCGCGGCCACGGCCGACGCTCGCCGAGCACTCATCGAAGGCATCCTGCGGGGTGAGGGTACACTCCTGGCGATCGACATCCGCCGGCTGGGCCGGCCGCGCGTGGAGTCTCCCGCACCGGTGCAGGCCGTGCACGGGGGACTCGCCGTCTATCCGGCCGGCGCGTCCTTTGCCTTCGAGGCAGGACCGCATCTGTGCTTTGACCGCCTGCCCGTGGCGGAAGACCGCCGGAGCGGGCTGCTGCAGACGCGCGTGCGGGCCCGCCTGCGGATGCAGGGTGACGGGGCCGCCCTCCGCGGCGGCGGTCGGGCTGTATTCACGGACGGACTGGATCTCACGCTGCCGGGCATGCGCCTGCGTGCCGCCGGTGGCACCATCGAACCCGTCGACGGCGGTTACCTGCTGCGCCTCTTCCGCTGAGAGCCGGCGCGCTGTCCGGGCCCGCCGCACCCCGTCGTCATCCCCGTGGGGTCTGGGCCGCGGCACCGTCTCACCAGCCGCGGGCGCCGACATCGGCGGCCGCACCCAGCGCCGCGCGCTCGGCCAGGGCGTTGCGGCAGAGTTGGCGGTCGTCGAGGTATACGCGGCCGCCCCGGATCGGTTGATACAGTTCGTGGCCGCGCCCGGCCACCAGGACCAGATCGCCCGGCTCCGCCTCCAGGATCGCGCCGCGGACGGCCTCGGCCCGGTCGAGCACCACCCGGTACGCGGCGCGGCCGCTGATCAGCCCGGGTTCGACCCGCGAGGCGATCTCCGCGGGATCCTCGTCGTAGGGATCGTCCGTGGTCAGATACACCACGTCCGCCAGGTGGCCGGCGAGGTCTCCCATGCGGCGGCGTTTGCCGTCGTCCCCGTCGCCGCCCTTGCAGCCGAACACCAGGCGCACCCGGCCGGGAGCGCGGCGTCTGGCGGCCAGCAGGGCCCAGCGCAAGCCATCGGGATTATGGGCGAAGTCGACCACTACGGTGAAGCCCTCGGCGCCGGCCACCGTTTCGAACCGTCCGGGCACCGGTTCCATCGTCGCGATGGCGTGGGCGAGCGTGTCGAACGGCACGCCGTTGCCCAGGGCGGCCGCCGCGGCGGCCAGGGCGTTCTGCGCATTGTGCCGACCCGGCAGGGGCAGGTGGATCTCTCCGGACCCCCAGTCGCCGGAAACGGCGAGCACGCCGCCGCTCGAGCCGCTCGGGCGGTACCGTCCGGAGATGTCCGCAGGCCGCTCCAGTCCGTAGGTGATCACCTGGCGGTGCCGGGCGGCTTCGCGGGCGATCAGTCGCCCTGGCGCCCCGTCGACGCACACGACGGCCAGCGCGGGGAAGGGCTTGCGCCCGGCGCGCTCCCGGAAGAGCCGGCGCTTGGCGGCGAAATACGACATGACACTCCCGTGGTAATCGAGGTGGTCCCGGCTCAGGTTGGTGAAGACCGCCGTGTCCACCTCCACGCCCTCCAGACGCTGCTGGGCCAAGGCGTGTGAACTGGCCTCCAAGGCCACGCCCTGCAGTCCCGCCGCCGCGATTTCGGCGAGCATGGCGTGGAGCAGCGCGGCATCCGGCGTGGTGAGCGGAGACGGCACCTCCCTGCGGCCGAGCCGGTAGCAAACGGTGCCAAGGAGCCCGAGGGGCCGCCGGGCTGCGCCGAAGATGGACTGGAGCATATAGGCGGTTGTGGTCTTGCCGTTGGTGCCCGTGACGGCCAGCAAGAGCAGCCTGCGATCCGGATAGCCGTGGAAGACCCGTGCCATCCGCGCCAGGGCCGATCGCGCGTCGGGCACCTCCAGTTGTGGAGTCCCCGCCAACTGCCGTAGCGGGGACTCCACAACCAGGGCCGCCGCGCCGCGGTGTACCGCGACCGCTGCCCAGCGGTGCCCGTCGTGGGCGTTGCCCGGGAGGCAGAAAAAGAGCGCTCCCGCCTGTACCGCATCGGTGTGTGTAGCTAACGAATGAACCGCCACCGGTCCGGCGCAGGCATGCAGGCGATGGCCCGGCAGGCACCGGGCGAGCCTGCGGAGGTCGTGGCCGTCTCGGTCGTCGGCGGCGGTGACGGGGATCAGGGAACCTGGGATGTGTTCGGTGATGACGGGCACGAGGTTAGCCCCCCCGCGACGAAATGATCGGGCGGCCGGCCGCCCGGCCGGACCCCGCATGCTATGAGCGGTGTGAGCTGGAAGAGCCTGGCAGGTTTGTCCCCCGGGCTGTGGGATGTTCCGCCGCCCGCCTCTGCCGGCAGCGGCTGCTCGGCGTGATCGCTGAGTCCGCTGGGGGCGGCGCTTGCTCGCTGCCCGGAATGACCCGGACAGGTGCCGGCAGGCCCCGGTCCAAGGTGCCCGCCTTGCCGCGATGGGGAACGGCACGTTACGCTCGGTTTTCGGGGGTGGCACTTCTGAGACGCAGACGACGCCGGGTTCCCGGTCCCCGCACGGCGAAGTTCGCGCTGGGCCTCCTGGTGCTTGCCGGTCTGGCGGTGTGGGCGGTCCACCGGCGGTCTGCGCCTGCCGGTCCGGACCGCGCCGCGTCCTCGGCCCGGCAGGCGACCGGGACCTCCCTGGGTACGCCTGCCCGGGGTCCGGTGGACGGTGCGGCCCCGTCAGTCGGTGCGGTCGTGCCACTGACTTCCGTTACCGTGGAGGACCTGGGTCAACTGCTACCCAAGGCCCTGGTCGGCACAGCCGCCGCGACGGTCGGCGGACGGATCCTGATTTTCGGCGGCAGCGGACCGGCGGGTTTCAACGCCACCATCTACGCCTTCTCTCCAGGCACAAACGGTGCCGGGGCCCGGATCACCGCCGACGGACAGTTGCCGCTGGCGCTGCACGATGCGGGCGCCGCACCTGCCGGCAACGATGTGCTGCTCTGCGGCGGCGGTCAGAGCGTCGGCTCCACGGCGGTCTACCGCGCCTCCCCGGTCGGCGGCACCGCGACGCTCGCGGGACGCCTGCCCCAGCCGCTTTCCGATCTGGAGGGGGTGGAATCCGCTGGCCGACCATACTGCCTGGGCGGCTGGACGGGAACCGCGTACAGCGACGCCGTTTACGACCTCGGTGGCTGGGGTGGTGCCTCTCCGCCCCCGGTCACGGCCCACCTGGCCCTTGCCGTGCGGTATAGCGCGGCCGTCGCCCTGCCCGGTGGCGTGCTGGTGGCGGGCGGCCGGACGGCGCAGGGCGCGACTGCAGATGTCCAGTGGGTGCCGCTCGGAGCGGGCGCACGGACGACGGCGGTTGTGGGCCGCCTGGCCCGGCCGCTGGAGTACGCGTCCGGGGCGGCGCTGGACGGTACCGCTCTGATCATCGGCGGCTGTGACGCGGCCGGTGTTCCGACCTCCGCCGTCCTGGCCGTCGACAAGCGGGGCACGGTCACTCCGGTCGGGCGGTTGCCGACCGGTCTGTGCTACGGCTCCGCGGCCGCCGTCGGGGGGGCCGTATACCTGTTTGGGGGTGAGACGGCCGGCGCACTGGCCAGCGACCACGTGTGGCGCATCGTTTCCGCACCGGCGCCCTGAGCGGGGGTTACGGCCAGACCCGCTATGGCGCGGATGCCCATTGTGCCACACAGGCACCGGACCGGCGCCGCTCCGTCGGCTGTGTGGCGCCCGCAGGCCTGCGCCGCGCCCGACTCCGTTCGTTGCGTGCGCCCCTGTCCGATGATAGGGTGGATCGGGACGGCACGGGAACGGCACACCTTAGGTGCTCCGGGGGTGCTGCGGTGGCGGGCGGCAGGTCGATCAGCGTTTACGACACCACCCTGCGCGATGGCACACAGCAGGTGGGCATCTCCCTGGCCCTGCACGACAAACTGCAACTCCTGCAACGCTTTGACGCCTTTGGTGCGGACTACGTCGAGGGCGGATGGCCCGGTAGCAACCCCAAGGATCTGGAGTTCTTCCGCGCGGCGCGCCGCCTGGCGCTGCGCTGCCGCCTGACCGCCTTCGGCTCCACCCGGCGGGCCGGCACCCCGGCGGCGGAGGACGCCAACCTGCGGGCACTGCTCCAATCCGGTGCGCCGACTGTCGCCGTCTTCGGTAAGGCGTGGACAATGCATGTCCGGGAGGCTCTCGGGACGACGTCGGACGAGAATCTGGCCATGATCGCGGATACGGTCTCCCATCTCAAGCGCAACGGTCTTGAGGTGCTCTTTGACGCCGAGCACTTCTTCGACGGTGCGGCCGAGGATCCAGGCTACGCCCTGGCAGCCGCGGAAGCCGCGTCTGCCGCGGGTGCGGACTGGGTCGTCCTCTGCGACACCAACGGCGGCAGCCTGCCGGAGCACGTCGCCCGCTGGACGGAGGCGGTGCTGGGGAGGATCCATTGCCCCGTGGGCATCCACACCCACGACGACGCCGGTCTGGGGGTGGCCAACGCCATGGCCGCCGTTGACGCCGGCGCTGCGCAGGTCCAGGGCACCTTCAACGGCTATGGTGAGCGTTGCGGCAACGTCAACCTCTGTACGCTGCTGCCGAATCTGGTTCTCAAGCGTGGTTACCGGTGTACGGCCGCCGGGAACCTGGGCCGATTGACTCCGCTCTCCCGCTTGGTGAGCGACGTCTGCAACCTCCCGCTCGATCCCGGGGCCCCCTACGTCGGGCCGAACGCATTCGCCCACAAGGGCGGGATCCATGCCAGCGCCGTCAGCCGCAACCCGCGGACGTACGAGCACGTCGCTCCCGAAACCGTGGGCAACGACCGGCAGGTCGTCGTCTCGGAACTCTCCGGCGGCAGCAACCTTTCGTACAAAGCCAGGCAACTCGGCCTCGATTGGGTCACCCCGGAAGGGGCGCGGCAACTCCTGGGCCGGATCAAGGAACTGGAATACCAGGGCTACCAGTTCGAAGGCGCCGAGGCGAGCTTCGAACTCCTCGCCCGCCGCGTCCTGCACACCTACAAGCCGTTCTTCGAGACAGTGGGCTATTCGGTCTCCGTGGTCCGGCGCGGTGACCAGGCGCCGGAGGTGGAAGCGACGGTGCGTGTCCGGGTCGGCTCCCGCCTCCTGCACACCGCCGCCGAAGGCGACGGTCCGGTCAACGCCCTGGACCTGGCCCTGCGCAAAGCCTTGGAGGAGTGCTATCCGGAAATCCGGGAGATGCGCCTCGCCGATTACAAGGTGCGGGTCATCGACGGGCTGGCGGGCACGGCCTCCCGTGTCCGTGTGCTGATCGCCACCGAGTCGGCCCCCGCGTACTGGACGACCGTCGGGGTGTCCGACAACATCCTGGACGCCAGTTGGATCGCCCTGGTGGACAGCGTGGAATTCGGCCTGCTGGCGCGCCGCCGGCCCGCCCGCGGCGAGGACGGGGACCCTGCGGCGCAGGCGGGGAGCTGACCGTTGCTCTGGCGACGGCGCTGCAGGGTCCCCGTCCTCGCCGCGGATGTCGAGTCCCTGACCGGTGACCGCGGACGGTCCTATGCGTGGGGCGGGGCATGATGGCACCTCGGGACAAGCGGGTGCCGTACAACGGACTTGCCCAGGGTCCACCCCGGGGTTGTCATGCTGCGCGGGCGCGCCGCCACACATCGATCCAGATGACGGCGGTTACCAGCACGAAGGCCACCAGACCATCGAGGGCCCCCAGTGGATGTGCCAGGAGCCCCACCACGGCGAAGCAAACGACGAGCGCCCACAACTGGAAACTGTCGCCGACGAAGAAGCGCCACAGGTAGAGCCCGAAACTGGCGATCGCCTTCACGCGCTCACCTTCTGCGCCGCGCCCGCGGCGATGCCTCGTCCACGGCGCAGCACGGCAACGGCGAGCCAGTTCAGCGCCAGATTGCCGATGGCCAGCCAGAGCACCGACGCGTCCGACCCCCACCAGCGGATGCCGAGGGCCTCGCCCAGCCACAGCGTGCCGAACGAAGTGAGCATGATCCCCACAATGAACTTCAGCACCACGTCCGGAATCCGCGAGAGCGGGCCGCGGGCGACCACCGTCCCTGCGATCACCACCGCGACGGCCACGACCGCGCCGATGACCGCGGAGCCGAGGGCCTTGCCGGTGGCTCCAAGGGCCAGGACGATGAACACAACCTCGGCGCCCTCCAGCAGGACTCCGTTGAACGCCGTGGCAAAAGCCAGCCGGGGATCTCCCGGTTCTTCCACGGACGCATGATGCCACCGGGTACCTAGACGGTACGTGGCCTTGGTCAGCCACTTGACGCCGAAAAGCAGCAGCAGAGCCCCGATCACCCCGCGCAACACGGCGATCGGCAACTGCAGCAGGGCGAATCCGAGTCCCCCGGTGGCCACCACAAGGATCCCGGTCGCCGCCAGGGTGCCGTACAAAGCCGGCGCCCACCCGGCTGTGGCGGCCGCGGCCACCACAATGATCGCCGCCTCGACGAACTCCACAAGCGAGCCGCCGAAAGCGGTTGTCGCGAAGCCCCAATTCAACCTGGATCGAACCCCCCCCGTCGCGACGGATGAGATGCGCACGGTTTCCGGATGCAATAAACGGATTACGCGCTCCGGGGAGGGGGATCCTCCCGGGCGCGTGCGAAAGTTTGCGGTGCGGCCCGTCTGTGCCGGCTTGGGGTCTCCGGGCGCTGCGGCGGGTCCAGTTGCGAGGGGCCGCTCCTCCATATGGCGAATCCCCGCCCGCGGGGGGACGGGTATTGGCGGCACAGGACGAGCAGATGCGCTTGGAAGCGGTGCAGGTGGGCGCCGACGCGGAATTTGACGCGCGGCTGCGCGCGTATTGGCGGGATCTCGGCGCGGTGCCGACGCCCGCCTGGCACGCGCGGTACACCGCGCGCCTGCGCGAAGAGGAGGGGCGGACCCGGTACACCTTCTGGGGGGTGGAGGGCGGGCGCCGTATCGGCTTGGTCATGCTCCGTCTCGACGCCGATTGGGTATACCCTGAGCACCGTGCCGGCTACATCGCGGAGTTCACGGTCTTTGCCCCTTGGCGCCGGCGCGGCTTCGGCCGGCGCCTCTTCCTCCTGGCGCAGGCGTGGTTTCGCGAGCGCGGCTGTTCGCAGATCGAACTCGACGTCCTCCCGAACAATCGTGCCGGCATGGCCTTCTGGAGAAGCCTGGGCTTCGCGCTGATGTACCACCGGCTGCGCCGGCCGTGACCGGGGCGGGCCACGCGGGCCGGCGGGCGGGGTCATGGCCCGCGGGGGCTTTTGCATCGGCGCTGCGGTCGGGGTAGACTCGTTCGGATTCATGCAGGGTTGCTGTGTGGGCGAGCGCTTGTTTGCGCATCTCCGGAGAGGCGGGATGGCAGCTGTGACACCGGTCCCAGAGGCTGCGTCCGCCGTGCCCGCTCCGCCCCGATTTGCCTGGGGGTCGCGCACCTTCGTCATGGGCATCGTCAACGCCACCCCAGACTCCTTCTCGGGCGACGGGCTCGGGGACGACGTCGCCGCCGCGGTCTCCAGAGGCCTGGAACAGGTCGCCGCGGGAGCGGACATTCTGGATGTCGGCGGGGAGTCCACGCGCCCCGGAGCGGCGCCCGTATCGCTCCGGGAAGAGATGCGGCGGGTGCTGCCGGTCATCGCGGGCCTGCGCCGGCAAACCGCGACGCCGATCTCCGTGGACACGGTGAAGGCTGAGGTGGCGGATGCCGCCCTGCGCGCCGGGGCGAACATCGTCAACGACGTGTGGGGCCTGCGCCGCGACCGGCGCCTCGCAGAGGTCGCGGCCGCTCGCCGCGCGGTGTTGATCATCGTGCACAACCGGCCGGCCCGGGCTGTGGTGGACGCCCTGGGCGGCGTGTACCCGGAGGTGGCCTACGCCGACCTGGTCTCCGAGGTGCGCGCCGAACTCCTGGAGGCGGCGGGATGGGCCGAGGCCGCTGGCGTCCCGCCGGATCACATCTGGTTGGATCCTGGCATCGGCTTCGGCAAGACGCCGGAGCAGAACCTGGAACTCCTGCGGCGATTGCCCGATTTGCGCACCGGCCACCCCCTGCTTGTGGGCCCGTCGCGCAAGTCGTTCATCGGCCGGGTGCTCCATCTGCCCGCCGGGGAGCGGGACCACGGCACCGCCGCCGCCGTCGCCCTCTGCAGCGCCGGCGGCGCGGACATCGTGCGCGTGCACAACGTGCAGGCCATGGTGCATACGGTGCGGGTCGCGGACGCGATCAGCCGGGTGGGCGGTACGTGACCGCGTGCCGGGACGGCGAGACGTTGGATCCTCCGGCCCGCACCGCCTCCGGCCTTGGCACGGCGGTCGAATACGCCGGCTATGAGGCCCTGCTCGCCCTGGAGGACAAAGAGCGGGGAGACGCAACCGTGCTCGGCTGGGACGTCGGGCGCATGCGCCGGCTGCTCGCGGCCCTGGGATCCCCGCAGCGGCGCCTGCGCTGCACCCTGATCGCCGGCAGCAAAGGCAAGGGCTCCACGGCGGCGATGCTCGAAGCCTGCCTGCGCGCCGCGGGCCGCCGCACCGGTCTGTACACCCAGCCGCACCTGCATCGCTACTCGGAGCGGATCCGCATTGCCGGCCGTACCGTGCCGGCGGAGGACAGCCGCGCCGGGCTGCGGACCGTCCTCGGAGCCGCGCCGGACCGCGTGACGGCCTTTGAAGCCGCCACGGCTTACTGCCTGTGGGCCTTCGCCGCCGCAGGCGTGGAGGAGGCCGTGTTGGAGGTCGGGTTTGCGGGACGCCTGGATGCCACGGCAGAAGCCGACCCGGCCCTGGTCCTGCTCTTGCCGATCGAGCGCGAGCACGCGGACATCTTGGGGCCGACGCAGGCGGACGTGGCCGGCCACGACCTGCAACTGTTCCGGTACGGGCGGATCTGTTTCTCGGCCCGGCAGCCGCCGGCGGTGGCGGCAATGCTGGCGGCGCGCTGCGCTGCCCAAGGTCTGGACGATCCGCTTGTGCCGCCGCCTGAACCCGCCCCGCGCGGGCGGGTGCGACTCCGCCTGCCGGCGGGTGGCAGGCTGGAGACCACCCTCGGCCTGCCCGGCCCCTTCCAGGAGGGCAATGCGGCACTTGCCGCCGCAGGCGCGGCGGCCCTGGGCTGCGCGCCGGAGGCCATCGCCTCCGGCTTGGCCGCGGCCCGCTGGCCGGGGCGGTGGGAGCGGGTCCTCTGGCGGCCGGAGGTGATCGTGGACGGGGCGCACACTCCCCTTTCGGCTGCCGCGGCGCGACAGGCGCTGGAGCGGGTTGTGGGCGGGCGGCGGACCGCACTGGTCGTCGGCATGTTTGCCGACAAGGACGCGCGAGGGTTTGCCGCCGCCTTTGGCGGCCTGGCCGGGAGGGTCTGGGCGACCGAACCCGACCATCCACGGGCCATGCCCGCCGCCGATACGGCCGCGGCGTTCCTGTCGACCGGTGCCTTTTCCGGGTGCGTCGTCGCGACCGCCCAGGCGGACGCCGCCCTGGAGGCGGCGATCGCCTGGGCCGGGCCGCGCGGGGTGGTACTGGTCGCGGGGAGCCTGCGCCTCGCCGCCCAGGTTCGGGTCCACTTCGGCCGAAGCCTGACCTGACGCGGGTCTCCCGCGGCTCTGGGCTCAGGGGGCCACGGGTCGCAGGGTCCCCTGCGCCCGGAGCCAGCGGACCGCCCAGTACAGAAACCACGTCTCTGGACCAGCGGCGCGCAGGACCCGCCAGGCGTCCCCGGCCAATCCCTGCCGGGCCACCTTGGGATCGGCGAGGTAGAGCGCGGGCAGCCCGGAGGTCACGGTGCGGTGAAAGGCGGCGCCGGGCAGGTCCGCCACGGCGGACACCGCTCTGCGGCGGAAGGTCCGCAGGCGCGCGGCGGCCTCCCTGGCCCCGCGGTAATAGAAGGTGAAGTTCATGTCCCCGCCGACGCTGTCCTCCGTCCGGTCGATCCAGTAGTCGAGCAGGATGTGTAGGCCGGTGACCCAGGGGAAATAGGCCCGGCGAATCCGGCGGGCAAGGGGGGCGGTGAGCGCGCCGGTGGCGGCGGAGGCGAACAGGGCGAACACCCCGAGCGTCGAACCGGTGGCGGCGGCCGTCTCGTACCAGGACAGCCCCGGGGCGTGGGAGGCCAGTCCCTCCGCGAAACGGCGCACTGCCTCCTCGCGGCCGGAGGGCAGGTGCTTGTATTGCTGGAGTTCGCAGTACCAGCCCACAAGCAGCCCGGCCTCCGCGGTGAACGCCACCCGGGCGGCCTCGGGCAGGGCGCAGACCTCCGCGCGGCAGGTGTGTACCAGCATGTCGAGGTAGCCGCCGTCTTCCCGGTTCGGATGGAGGCGGTAAAAGCGCAGCGGATCCCCGTTGTCTCGGGCCGGTCCCGGTGGGGCGACAGCTTCCCGCATGGCCGTGTGCATCTGGGCGAAGTCGGCGGCTCCGCACGCGGCGGAACGGTCGCAGAGGTTGTCCAGATAGTCGCTGATGGTCTGCAGGGCGACGATGAACCGCGAGGCGCGGGCGGCGGCGGGACCGGCCGCGAGGGCGTAGACGCCCCCGCCCTCGCAGTGGAAGCGCTTGGCGGTGAGGCTGGACTGCGCCTGGCGTCGGAGCTCCGGGTCCGGGATGGCGGCTGCGCGGGCTTGCCAGCCGCACAGCAAGGCGTCGATGTCGCGCAGCAGGGCCGGCAGCGCTCGGGCGACGGAGAGCACGCCGGCGACTGCAGCGCCGGGACGGGCGGCCGGTCGGGCTTGCGGGTCGGGCGACTCGGGCATGGAAAGAGGATACCCTGTCTCGGGCCGCCCTCGAAAGTGGCACACGCCGAACAGCCGGCCGGCGGCCCGCTCCGGATGGCAGCCGGTGCCCGCGTCGGGGGCAGGAGGGGATGCGCCATGACGAGAACAGCGCGCTTCAGCCGCGGAGTTCCTGCCGTCCGCCCCGATTCCGCTTCCGCCGCGCAGCGGCAAATGGCTGCGCCGCGCCGGGAAGGAGCCCGACTGTTGCAGGGCGAGGTCAGATGCGTCGGTGTGCTGGCCAATCTCGACAAGGACAACGCCCCTGCGCTCTGTGCGCGGCTTCTCAAGTGGCTGGGCAGCCGCGGAGTGCAAGCCCTGCTTCCGAGGGAACTCGCCGAGGTCCTGCCGGGCGGCCGGCCACCGGCCACCATGGCGGAGATGGCGGACACGGCGCAGTTCCTGATCGTCCTGGGCGGGGACGGCACCCTGCTTTCTGCGGCGCGTCGCGCCGCGGTGCACGGGGGGGTGCCCCTGCTCGGCGTCAATCTCGGCCATCTCGGCTTCCTCACGGAATTGGAGGAGGCCGATCTGTTCACGGCGCTGCCTGAACTCTTGCAGGGACACTACGAGATTGACGAACGCATGATCCTGGAGTGCGCCATCCACACCGATGGCGCACCAGCGGAGCGGTTTTTGGCGGTCAACGACGTTGTGGTGACCAAGGGCCCGTTTGCGCGCCTCATCCGCCTGGCCCTCGCGGCGGACGCACGTCCCGTGGTCAGCTACCGGGGCGACGGCATGATCGTCTCGACGCCCACCGGTTCGACCGCATACTCGCTGTCGGCGGGAGGGCCCGTGCTGCACCCGCAGGTGCAGGGCATTCTCGTCACTCCCATCTGTCCGCACACATTCTACTCGCGGCCCCTGCTGGTCGCGGGATCGGAACGCCTCCGGCTCGATATCGACGTCGCACCGGGCCCGTGGGGGCGTGTGGACGTGGCCCTGACCGTCGATGCCCAAGAGGGCCGGATGCTCCGACCCGGTGAATGGGTCGAGGTGGCTGCGGCCTCCGCGCGTGCCCGCCTTGTGCGGCGGCAGGGCTGGAATTTCTACGAGGTACTGCGTCGGAAGCTCGCCGAGGACGACCGGCTGGGTCTGTAACGGCCCGACGGTGGTTGTCCTGTCCCGCGACCGCCTCCATCGGGGCCGGAGGCGTGCGTCCCGTGCGGCCCGGCAAGGACCGGGTGGCCCGCGCGAAGGGTGGAGCGATGCTGGCGTGGCTACACGGGAAGGCACCGGGGCGCAGAAGGCCCGGCGCCAGGCGCGCATCATGCAATTGGTCGGGCAGCGGGTGATCGACACCCAGGAGGAACTGGCCGTCCGTCTGCAGGCCGAGGGCTTCCCGGTTACACAGGCGACGGTCAGCCGGGATATCCGGGAACTGCGGCTGGTCAAGGTACCGACCGGTGACGGCCGTTACCGCTACGCGCCGGCAGACCCTCCCGTGCCCACGGTGGTCCTGAGCGAACGCCTGCTGCGCCTGTTCGCGGAGTGTGTCACGGGCTTGGAGGCCAGCGAGAACATCGTCGTCCTGGCCACCCTGTCCGGTACCGCGCAGGGAGTCGCGGAGGCGGTCGACGCCCTGCGCGCGCCGGAGGTCATCGGGACGCTGGCCGGTGAACGCACGGTGTTCGTGGTGATCAAGCCCAAGCGTGCCGTGCCCCGGTTCCTCGAACGCATGCGCCGCCTGAGTGCCTTCACCCAGGAGCCGGTGCCTCCGGCACGCTGACCGCCGGCGTGCCGCGTGCCCGAGGTGGGGTGGGTCGGCCGGCGCCGGTTCCGGGTGGCGTACCGGCAGGCAGGGAGTCGCAGCTGCACTGACCGGACAGAGGAGGCGATGGACGTGCTGCGCAGGCTCGAAGTCGAGCATCTGGCCATCCTGGAACGGGTGGACCTGGAGTTCGGCCCGGGGCTCAATGTGCTGAGCGGTGAAACGGGCGCCGGGAAATCCCTGTTACTGGACGCCTTGCAACTTGCCCTGGGCGCACGGGCGGATCCCGGCCTGATCCGTCAGGGAGAACCACGCCTGGCCGTGACGGCGCTGTTTTACGTGCCGGAGGGCGCACCGGCGGCCGCCCACCTCGCCGGCTTGGGAGCCGCTGCGGAGGACGGGGCGGTCATCGTGCACCGGGAGGTGTCCCGGGACAACCGTGGCGTCTGCCGCATCAACGGACAACTGGTCACGGCGGGCACGCTGCGCGCGGCCGGCTCCGCCCTGCTCTCCCTCCTGGGCCAGGGCGAACACCACCGCTTCGCCCAGCCGGCGGCGCAACTGGATTTCCTGGACGGTTACGCGGGTACGTGGGACCTCCGCCGGGAATTCGCCGCGGCCTACGCCGGCTGGCAGCAGGCCAAGGCCGCGGCCGCGGCGATCGGCGGCGACGAGCGCGAGCGGGAGCGCCGTCGCGAGCTGTTCGCCTTCGCCGTCGGCGAGATCGATGCGCTGTCCCCGGCCGCCGATGAGGAGGAGCGCCTGGCCGCGCGGCGACAGCAACTCGCGCACGCACAACGGTTGCTCGCCGCCGTCGAGGGGGCCCTCGCGGCGCTCTGGGAAGGGGAGGCGGCGGCCCGAGACCGCCTCGGGGCGGCCGCGCGCGACCTCGACGCCATCGCCCGCGTGGACCCCTCCGTGGGTGAGGCCGTGGTCATGTTGGAGCAGGCATCCATCGCGGTCGACGAAGCCGCCCGGACGCTGCGGCGCTACCGCGACACCGTCCCGTTCGAACCGCAGGAGGCGGCGGCGCTGGAAGAGCGATGGACAGCGCTGCAGCGCTGCAAGCGGAAGTACGGCGACACCCTCGCCGAGGTGCTCGCCTACCGCGACCGCGCGGCGGCGGAGGTCGCCGCGCTGGAGGCCTCGGCTGCCGCCGCGGATGCACTCTCCGCCGAGATCTCCGCCCGGGCCGGTGCGCTCGGTGTCCTGGCCGCGGAACTCGGGCACCGGCGTCGCGAGGCCGCACCCCGGCTCTGCCGGGAGGTGGCCGCCGCGCTGGCGGAACTGGGTATGCCGGGAGCGCGCCTGGACGTCGAACTGACCACCCGCCCCGACCCCGAGGGGATCCCCGTGGACGGGGAGTCCAGGGCCTGTGGCGAACGGGGCTGCGAAACCATCCGTCTGATCTGGGCCGCGAATGCCGGTGAACCGGGACAGCCGCTCGCCCGGGCCGCTTCCGGCGGGGAACTTGCGCGCCTGCTGCTGTGTCTGCACTCCCTGCGGGCCGAGGGGGAGACTGTGCCCACGCTGGTCTTCGACGAAATCGACGCGGGCGTCGGCGGCAGGGCCGCGGCGGCCGTGGCCCTGCGCCTGCGGGATCTGGCCGCGGACCGCCAGGTCCTTTGCGTCACGCACCTGGCGGTCATCGCCGCCGCCGCGGACCGCCACTTCGCCATCGAGAAGTCGGAGCGGGACGGGAGGACCATGGCCGCGGTGCGGCCCCTGGACGGAGATGCCCGGACCGCGGAGATCGCGCGGATGCTCGACGGCGGGCGGGGGAGCACATCCCGGGAGCACGCGCTGGAGATGATGGCGCACTTCGCGCGACCGGCGGTCTGACGGTCGGCGCGTCCGTCGGGGTCTGGCCGCTGCCGAGCGGGACTGCCAGGGTCCACGGTCCGGACCCGGGCACGGGGAACGGGGGGAGTCCGCCTGGCATTCATCCTGGGCATACTCGTCGGTCTGGCGGCGGGCTGGGCACGGGGGGGGCGGCTGGCGCACCTGGCCGAGATCCGATGGGCGGCTTGGCCGCTGCTCCTCGCCGGACCCCTGCTGCAATACGCCCTGCCCCTGGTGTGGCCGCACATCGGCCGGCACACCGGCCTGGAGATGGCCCGGGCTGCTGTGCTGTACGTCGCCGTCATCGGATTTCTGGTCGCCAACCGGCGTGTGCCCGGGGCCCTGACGGTGCTGGGTGGCACCTGCTGCAACGCACTGGCCACGCTCGCCTCCGGCGGGCGTATGCCGGTCGCGATCTCGGCGCTCGGCCGCTTCCCGGCGCGCGCGGTCGCGACCATGACCGCGGGCGGCTTCGGCGCGCACGCGCCGCTGCTCCACCCGGCGGGGGTCGGTTGGCTGGGGGACATTGTGGCCAGTCCGGCGCCGCTGCCGCCGGAGGTGTTCAGCGTGGGCGACATCCTGGTCGGCATCGGTCTGGCGATCTTCCTGTCCGCCTGCATGCGCCCGCGCCATCCCGGGCGCTAGTCGGCAGCCGCCTGGTCCCGGCGCGTGCCGGCCGGGGGTGTCGCCCGCGGCCGGCACGCGCGCCCGTCGGCATCGACCTCGCTGTTCCCCGTTGGGGTGCCCGCGCTCCGGCAGTGCGCTCCCCCACGGTTCGCTCCGCAGCTAAGGCTGTGTACAGTACGGCGCTCCGCCGCGCCTGGGCGGGCAATGGCGCGGGGCCAGGGCATTCCCGGCGCCGGTCGCGCGTCACCCCTGGGCGGTGCGGCCTCCTCATATGCCGGCCACAGGCTGGGAATGGTGGTACGGCGACCCGCGAGCGAGTTCCGACCGGCGCCTGCGTCCGCGCAGCGAGGGCCGCGGCGCGGACGGCAGGCCTGGGGTCGCCGAAGGGGGGGGTGCACTTGTCCCCGGGCGGAGGCCGGCGGGTCCTCGGCGCGTTGGTGGCGCTGCTGATCATCGCGGCAGACCTCTCCCCGTTCGGGAAGCACCTGCTGCGGCTCCCGTCCGCCGTGACCGTCGCCGTCGGTCAACGGCAAACCATCGTCCTGGACGCCCCCGGACGGATCGGCGTGCGCGCCTCGGGCGCCGGAACACGGCTGGAACTCGACGGCGCTCCGGCGCCGGCCACCTGGCGCACTGTCTCCGGCACGGCGCTGCGGCTGCTCCCGGCCGATCCCGGCAGATACACGCTCCGGTTGCGACTGCTCGGTGTGCTTCCCTGGCGCAGCCTGCGGGTTGACGCGGTAGCCGTCCCCGATCTGGTACCCGGTGGTCAGGCCGTCGGGGTGGTGTTGCACAGCCGCGGACCGCTGGTCGTCGCCATGCGGTCGGTTCCCGGGCCCGGAGGGCAGGTTCCCAGCCCCGCCGCTGCCGCGGGCATCCGCCCCGGGGACGTCCTTTTGCGCATCGACAACCGGGCTGTGACCACACCGCAGGAGGTCGCCGCGGCTCTCGCCGGCGTGCCCGACGGGGGCACGGCGTCTGTCACGGTCCTGAGGGCCGGGCGCACCCTGCGGCTGCGCGTCCGGCCGGTGCGCGCGGCCGCGGCGGCGCCACCGTTGATCGGCGCCTGGGTGCGAGAGGACACCGGCGGCATCGGCACGCTCACCTTCACGGCCGCCCAGGGTGTTTTCGGCGCCCTGGGACACCCGGTGGTCGATCCGACCACCGACACCCCGATCGTCCTGGGCACGGGCGCGCTGCTGCCCTCGCTCATCTCGGGCATGGAGCGGAGCCGCGACGGCCGGCCGGGAGAGAAGATCGGCGTGCTGATCGGTGGATCTCCGGGACTCGGTACGGTGCTGGCGAATACCGCATTCGGGGTCTTTGGCCGCCTCGACCGGACGCCCGGGGCGGGCCCGCTGACCGAGCCGCTGCCGGTGGCCCTGCCCGACCAGGTACACACCGGACCCGCTCAGATCCTGACGGTCATCGGCGGTCGGACCGTCGGCAGCTTCGCGGCGCGGATCAGCGCCATACTGCCGCAGCGCCGTCCCACCACCCGGGGCTTTGTCGTGACCATCACCGACCACAGGCTGCTCGCCGCCACCGGGGGGATCGTCCAGGGCATGAGCGGCAGTCCGGTGATCCAGGACGGCCGATTGATCGGGGCCGTCACGCATGTCTTTGTGGACAATCCTGCGCGCGGCTACGGCGTGCTCGCCGTCTGGATGGCCGAGACCGCGGGGCTGCTGCCGGCGGCCTCCGGCAGCAGCGGGATATGAACGGCGTGCACCGCGCGCCCGCACCCCCCGTGCGGGGCGACCCGGCACAACTCGCAGGCGTGCGGACCCGCCTCGCGTGCTTTGACGAATTTGGGCTGACGGTAACGCGATTATCCACAGCCGCCGTGGCAGGACACGTTCCCGGTGACCAGAATCCCAGGTCCTGTGCCCAGGGGCGACACCGCGGCCGAGGTGACAGCCTTTTTTCTTTGGGACCAGCGGAAGAGGTGGAGAGATGGCGGTCAGCGCGCAAGCACTGGCACCTTTTCGGGTTCTTGTCGCGGACGACAATCGCGAGTTTTGCGACCTGCTGGCGCAATACCTGCAGAGCCAGTCCGACTTCAAGTTGGTGGGCGTCGCCCAGAACGGCCGGCAGGTCATGGAGATGGTACAGACCGAGAATCCCGACGTGGTCGTTTTGGACATCATCATGCCGCACCTGGACGGCATCGGGGTCCTGGAGCAGATGAACGCACTCGGCCTGCCGAGACGCCCGAAGGTGATCATGCTCACCGCCTTCGGGCAGGAGAGCATCGCCCAGCGCGTGGTGGCGCTGGGCGCGGACTATTACATCCTGAAGCCGTTCGACCTGGCGGTCCTCGCCAAGCGCATCCGCCAGATCGCCAGCGGCCAAGCGGTCAAACCCGCCCCCGCCGAGGGGAGGAGCCTCGATATCGAAGTCACCGAGGTGCTCCACGAGATCGGCATTCCGGCGCACATCAAGGGCTACCTCTACCTTCGCGAGGCGATCTGTCTGGTGGTGCAACGGGTGGAACTCCTGGGCGGAGTCACCAAAGAGCTCTATCCCACCATCGCCAAACGCTACCAGACCACGCCCAGCCGTGTGGAACGGGCGATCCGCCACGCCATCGAGGTCGCTTGGAACCGGGGTAACGTCGATCTGATCCACAGTCTTTTCGGGCACACGGTCAATTCGGATCGTGGCAAACCGACGAACTCCGAGTTCATCGCCATGGTCGCGGACAAGTTGAGAATGGAACTGCGCCCCTGAGGGCGCGGCAGTCCGGGTGGCGGGCCCGATGTGCCCGCCGCGCGACGGGTGCGGGAGGCGTGCAGAGCGCGGGTGCAGGGCACAGGCGGTAGCCGGCGAGCAAGGCCGGCCGCCGCCTGTGCCCTGCCGTAATCGCTTCCTGCGGCATACGCCTCGGCGCCGGCCCGGCCGCACGGCCGCAAACGCCAAGGGAGGCTTGCGCGGCCGCGGCGGCGCCTTCTGCGGTGTCCCGGCCCCGCCGGTCGGGCTGGGGGCTCCCGTGCCGCCTCCCCTGGTGCCCTGGGAGGAAAGCCCTTCACCGTGGATAATCTGTTCGTGATGTTCGGCGGCTCCGTCGCGCTGGCGCGCCGGAGCGATGCGCAGGGCGTTTTCGGCTGCGGGGCGGAGACCTGGGACCCCCGGGCAAAAGGGCTGTGGCGCAGGTGTCCGCGCAGGGGCGGACTCGGGCAGCGGCCGCTTGGGCGGAACGTGTTTCTGCAGCGGGGCGCCGCGGGAAGCGGACGGGTTACGTTTCAAGGAAGACTGGCGGGGGGCATGATGCGGGTGGGGGGCGGCCAAGGATCCGGCGGCCCGCGCGCCAAGGTGTCGGTCAGCGTTGTGGAGGCCCTGATCCAGAGCCTTCCGGGAGTGGAGGGTGCGCGCATCGTCCTCGACGACTGGGGAGCGGTGCGCGAGGTGCACGTGCTGGCCGACGCATCCCGACCACCCAAGTCCGTCGTCCGAGATATCGAATCGGCGCTTCAGGCGCGCTGGGGACTGGTGGTGGACCACCGTCGGATCAGCGTGGCGCAACTGGGCAGTGTGCCCCGGCGGCCCAAATGGATCCGCCTCAGCCTGCGGCATTTCACGGTGGCTTCGGATCCGGTGCACGGCAGGACCGAGGTCGCGGTCAGCCTTGCTCCGGAGGCGCCACGGGACATGTTCGGCCGGGTGCTGTACGATCCCGAAATCCCCACCGCCATCTGGCAGGGACGTGCCGTCGGTGCCAGCGCCGGTGGACTCGGGATCCGGTTGGCGGCGGAGGCCACGCTGCAGGCGCTCAATCAGTCCCTGCTCCAGGAGCATTCCTTCACCGTTGGCGAGATGGCGCGCGTCCCTCTGGGCGACCGAGAGGTCATCGTTTGCCTGTTGCACTACCACGCCCCACGCGGCATGTCCGAGACGCTGACGGGGTCGGCGCTGATCCGCGGTGAGCCGATGGAAGCGGCGGTGCGGGCCGTCCTCAACGGCAGCAACCGCATCTACGGCTTGGCCATGCGCCGACAGTCCGCCTCCAGCGAACCGCCGCAGACGCCGGCGTGGTCGGGCGAAGTGGTGGCGGGGGCAGAGGCGGCGGCCGCCCGCGACCGGAGCGGCGTCGACCCGTGCGTGCTGGGCTTGGAGGGCGGCAGCACGGAGTGAGCCGCTCCCGGAACAGCCGGGGAGGCGCCGGGGGGGTGTGCCCGGGCAACCGCGCACCGACAGAGAATTCCGGGCGGCGTGCCCCTCGGACGGGTCGGGATACATGTCTGTGGGTGGCCGTGCCGATCCCCGGTGGCATCGCGGGGTCCGGGTGGCGGCGGCGCACGCCACCGCCCGTTGGTGGCCAACGCTGCGCCCGGGGGGCTGGACGGCGGCCTCGCGCCGCAAGCGGGGTGCATCTCTTGGCGCGGTCAGTTTTCGCTCAGCCAGGCGATCCACTCCGCCAGCGATCCGATTCCGGCGGCGGCCCGCAGCCAGCGCCGCAGCCCTGCCACGGAGCCTTGGTACACCAACATCCGCCGAGATCCCGCGCAGCGCGCCCTGAGCACCGGTCATCCCCCCTGCCGGCAGGGTAGTCCGCTGGCGCGTGCTCTATACCGCGAGCGGCTTCCGCCGCATCTGGCCCAGGTGGTTTACGGTGCTGTCGGCCTGCCGGCGGCACCTTCGCGGGCGCGCCGGGTCCTCTCCTGCGCCGGCGAAGGGGGGGCGGGGCGGTCTGCAACGGGCGCGGGTGCGCATAGGAGACCAGGAGCGGTTCGGGCGCACAGCCGGCGCACGGCCGTCCTGTCCCCAACGATCCGCGTAGCTCGCGGCGGTGGGGCGGACGCGGCACCGCCGCGAGCTGCGCACCCGCAAGCCGCACACCTGTTCCTGACGGGGGAGGAAGCCCCTTGCTTCTGCCCCGGCCGCGATGGATACACTGGAAGGTGCACCGTCCGGATTCCGGCGCCCCGGAGGACCGGACGAGACCCGGGTATCCGAACGTCGATGCGTGGTGTGGCTGGCTTGCGGGTCTGGCCCTTGCCGGCGGGGTCGCCTCCGGCGTCCAGGCGGCCCTGCACCTGCCCGCAGCGCAGCGTCTGCAACTGGCCGACGGGGTGGCGGGTTACGTCCGGGCCAGGGCTGCGGGGGAACTGGCCGTGTTCTGGCCCGCCGCGAGCGGTTGGCTGCGGGCCGCCGCCCCCGTTTGGACCGCCGGCCTCTGGCCCAGGGCCGGCGTGCTGATGGTCGCCCTGGCCCTCGGATTGCGCGGGTTTTCCCTGGGTATGGCCTTCGGTACGGTCGCGGTTCTCGGCCCGGCCGGTTTGGCCGCCGCCATGGTCTCGACGCTGCCGGGCAACGTGTTCGCGCTGCCGCTGCTGTGCTATCTCGGTGCTCGGGCCGCCACGCTGGCGGTGCGCCGCACCGGCGGGGGGGCGGGCGTACCCCGCGGCTACCTCTGGCTCGGTGCGGCGGGTCTGGGGGGAGTCGCCGTCAGCAGCGCCTGTGAAGCGGCACTGGTACCACTTGTGCTGCGCGCCGCCGGGGTGCTGCCGCCCATCTGAGCGGCCGGCCCCGCCAGCCCAGGCGCGTGGCGGCCGCAGTCCGGGGGCGCCACGCGGGTACGATCTGCGGCGCGGCGAAGAGGGTCCCTGCGCCATCGTCGGCGGCGCCGCAGCCCGCACCGCCCTTGTGTCGGGGTCTGCCGCGGTATGGGACGGGCCGTGCGCCGGGCCAGCGCCGGGTTCCGCCTGTACGCCGGCGGGGTCGTGCCGCACAGGTGCGCGGCGGGCGGCGAATGGCCCGAGAAGGAGAGGCGGTACGCATGCGCATCGGCATCCCCCGGGAGATGAAGGTGGAGGAGCGCCGCGTGGCGCTTACGCCGGCGGCGGCGCACGTCCTGGTGGCGGACGGCCACTCCGTGTTGGTCGAAACAGCGGCGGGGGAGGGCAGCGGCTTTACCGACGCCGACTACCAGGGAGCCGGCTGCACTCTCGGCGACGCCAGCGCCGCGTGGGCGGCGGACCTGATTGTCAAGGTTAAGGAACCGCAGCCGGAGGAATACCGTTTCTTCCGGCCGGACATGGTGCTGTTCACCTTCCTGCATCTCGCCCCGGCAGTCGGCCTCACCGATGCCCTGATGGCGGCAGGGGTGACGGCGATCGGCCTGGAGACGGTGCAGCGCCCCGACGGCGCGCTTCCTCTGCTGGCTCCGATGAGTGACATCGCCGGGCGCATGGCGGTCCAGGTAGGCAGCTACTTCCTTCAGAGTCCGCAGGGCGGCAGGGGGGTGCTCCCCGGCGGCGTCCCCGGAGTCGCGCCGGGGCACGTGGTCATCGTCGGCGGGGGCACCGTCGGCCGCGGGGCGGCGCGCATCGCCGCGGGGCTCGGTGCCCGCGTGACCCTGCTGGATACGAACCCGGACCGCCTGCGGGATGCGGAGGAGCGTTTCGGCGGCCGCGTGGAGACACTGATCTCCCAACCATTTACGCTCGCGGCCGCCACCGCGGACGCTGACCTCCTCATCGGCGCGGTGCTGGTGCCCGGCGCGCGGGCTCCGCGGGTGATCAGCGCCGACATGGTCCGGCGGATGCGCGGCGGGAGTGTCGTCGTCGACGTCGCCGTCGACCAGGGCGGTTGCGTGGAGACCTGTGACCACGCCACCACCCACCGCTGTCCGACCTACGTGCGGCACGGGGTTGTGCACTACGCGGTGGCCAACATGCCGGGCGCGGTCCCGCGCACCGCGACCGAGGCCCTGACGGCCGCGACGCTGCCCTACCTGCGGCTGCTGGCCGAGGCGGGTTGGCGCGCGGCGGCCGTGGCCGACCCGGCGCTGGCGCGCGGCGTCAATGTCGCGGCCGGGGAGGTCTGCTGCGAACCGGTGGCGCGGGCCCAGGGCCGCGCCTGGCGTGCAGTGCGCGATCTGACCTGATCGCGCCAGCCGGCGCGGGGCGGATGGCCGGAGGGGGTATCCCTGCCGGCGGCGAATTGTGCCCCCGAAACGAAGGTCCGGGAGGGGCGGGCGATGACCAGATCCCGCCGCGCAGACACTGGGTTCGCGCAGACCGGTCCGGACATTCTGGCCGGGTTCACCGACCACCTCACGGTGGATCGCGGATTGGCGGCCAACACCCGGCAGGCGTATCGGCGGGACGTGGAGGACTACCTGCGCTTCCTGCACGCCTCCGGTCGGCCGGAGACCGGGCGGTGGCTGTCTCCCGAACGGACCGTCTCCTACCTGGCCGCTCTCCGCCATCGGGGGCTGGCGCCAGCGACCGTGTCCCGGCGTCTGGCGGCCCTGCGGGCGTTCCGACGCTTCCTGGAGGATGCGTGCGCGTCCGTGGGCGCATCCGGCTCTTGGGGTGGATCCTCCGCAGCCGATCGCGACCCGTTCGCCGGCGTGGCTGCCCCCGGGCGCCCGCAGGGCCTGCCCAGGGTGCTGTCCACCCATGACATCGACCGCCTGTTGGCGGCGCCGCGGCCGCACGGTCCCGCCGGCCTGCGCGATCTCGCCATGCTCGAAGTCCTCTACGGTAGCGGTCTGCGCGTCTCGGAACTGGTGAGCCTGCGCCCCGGCGACCTCGATCTGCGGGGGCGCCTGCTGCGCTGCGATGGCAAGGGCGGCAAGGAACGCGTGGTGCCCTTCGGGACGCGGGCCGCCCTTGCCCTGCGCCGCTATCTGGCCCTGGGGCGTCCCGCGCTGGTCCGGCGCGGACCGCCCGGCGACGCCCTCTTCCTCAACCGGCGCGGGGGCCGTTTGACGCGACAGGGCTGCTGGAAGATTATCAAGGGGTATGCCCGGACGGCCGGCATCGAGCGCAACGTGACCCCGCACGTGCTGCGGCACAGCTTCGCCACCCACCTCCTGGCGGGCGGGGCGGATCTGCGCACGGTGCAGGAGTTGCTCGGACACGCCGATATCGGCACGACCCAGATCTACACGCACCTGACGGCCGGCCATCTGCTGGCGGCCTATCGGGCGGCGCACCCGCGCGCCCGCCTGGTGCGGCGCCGCCCGGCGCGGAGCGACGGGGCGGATGCCACCGGCGGGGCGGGATGAAGAGTCCCGGGCATGAGGAGGAACACCGTACGGATCTTCATCTGAACCCGTACCTTGTGCACATCGGTGCTTTCGGTATCCGCTGGTACGGCTTCTTCATGGCCGTTTCAATGGCCATCGGCATCCACTACTTTGTGCGGCGCGGCCTGAAGGCCGGGGTGGATGAGGACTCTCTGTACAACATGGCCCTGATCGCGATTGTCGGCGGTGTGATCGGGGCCCGGCTGGTGTACGTCATCACCAATTGGGGCTACTTCGCCGAGTATCCCGGGCAGATCCTCAAGATCTATCAGGGGGGCCTCGCCATCGACGGCGCCCTGATCGGCGGTCTGGCCTTCGGAATGTGGTATGCCTACCGAAAGTCCCTGCCGTTCTGGGCCCTGATCGACGGCATGATTCCGGGCACCGTGACCGGCATCTTCCTGGTGCGCATCGGCAATATTTTCAACGGCGAGATCCTGGGCCATCCGGCGGGGATCCTCGGCGGCCACCGGCATCCCGCGCAGGTCTACGAGATGATCATGGCCCTCATCCTGTGGTTTGTGTATTGGCGCCAGTTGCGCAAGAACCCCGCCGACGGGGTGCCGTTTTGGACCTTCGTGGTGTACTATAGCTATCTGCGCTTCATCAGTGAGATGTTCCGTGACAATCCCCAGTATCTGGTGCACTATACCAACCACTATCTGGGCGTCGGTTTCCTGACGTTGATGCAGATCTTCACGCCGTTATCCCTGGGTCTCGGCATCGCCGGTCTGCGCTGGCGCCGCAGGGTGAACGCTCATACGATCCTGCCCCGGCCACCCGCGGTGGGGCAGGGTCCGGCGGCCGCGGCGGTCCCCCGCCCGACCGGGGGGGCATAGGGTGGCCGCGCTCCCCGCTCCCGCGAAAAATCTGGCGTCTGGACTGGAGCGCCCGACCTCATCCGGGGCGGAAGGCGGCCCCGGTTCCTCTGTGGCGGGGGCGGGGGCGCCCTGGCCAGCGGTGGCCCCCGCAGGCCGCCGCTTCCGCGCTCGCCCGCACACCGCCGCACCGGACAGGCGGGTGTAGGAAGGCCGCGACACGTGTCGCGGCTGTGCGGATCAGGTTGTTGGCGTCCCGTGGGCGGTGTTGCCGCGCAGGAGAACGTGCGTCGACCGCCCAAGTGCGCGCTGGCGGCGATGGCCGTCCGGCGCCGCCGAGGGGCAGGGGGTAGGCCATGGGTGCGGACAAGCCGAATATTGTTCTGTATTTGTCGGACGACCATGGGCGAGAATATCTGGGATGCTACGGCAATGCCGTGATCCGGACGCCAAACCTCGACGCGCTGGCGGCACGCGGAGCGCGTTTCACAGCGGCCTTCACGCCGGCGCCGACCTGCGCCCCGTCCCGCTCGACCCTCTTCTCCGGGCTGTACCCGGCGCGGCACGGCGCCATCAACAACCACGCCGTCTGCCGCGCCGACCTTGTGACGGCGCCGGCGCGGCTGCGCGAACTGGGCTACCGTGTGGTGCTTGTGGGCAAAAAGCACGTCCGGCCCGAGGCCACCTTCGACTTCGAATACGCGCCGGGCCTGCTGCCCAAGCGGGAGGACCACCGCAGGCGCTATCGCAGCGAGGGTGTAGACGTCCGGGCCGTCGAGGAGATCCTCTCCGGCCATGCCGGACGCGCGCAGCCGCTGTGCCTCGTGATCGCCGACGCCAGCCCCCACGTCACCTGGGAACCCAATCACACCTATGCGCCGGAGGCGCTCAGCCTCCCACCGTACATGGTGGACACGCCGGTTACCCGCCGGGCCATGGCCAACTACTATCAGGACATCACCACAATGGACGGGCGCGTCGGTCTTGTGGACGAGATGCTGCGGCGCCACGGCTACGAGGAGGACACGCTGCTGATCTATACCACCGATCACGGGGCCGAATGGCCGCATTCCAAGTGGACGGTGTACGACGCCGGCATCCACATACCGTTCATCGCCCGTTGGAACGGACGGATCGCCCCCGGCACGGTGAACACGGCGACGATCAGCCACGTCGACTTCCTGCCGACACTGCTGGAGGCGGCCGGCGGGCACGTCCCCGCGGAGATGGACGGTCGGAGTTATCTGGGCACGTTGCTCGGGCGCGCCGGGGCCTTCCGCGACCGGATCTACGCCGCGCACAACCGCGACGGGGACATGAACGTTTTCCCGCAACGCTGCGTGCGCACGGCGCGGTACAAGTACGTGCGCAACCTCACTCCGGAGGCCACCTTCACCAGCCACTTCACTGAGGTCCCCGACATCCCGGAGAGTCACCGCAACGTCTGGCAGACCTGGGTGCAGCGCGCGGCGACGGATCCCGCAGCCGGTGCGCTGCTGACTCTGATCCGCCACGACGGCCACCCCGTGGAGGAACTCTACGATCTCGAGGCCGATCCGCACGAATTGGACAATCGGGCGTCGGACGCGGACCTGGCGCCGATCCTTTCAGAGTTGCGCGCCGACCTCGCCAGTTGGATGGCAGAGCAGCAGGACCCCGGCCTGGTATAGGTGGGCGTGTGGAGCGGCCTGCCGTCGTGCCGCCCAGCCCACGCCGCCCGACCGCGATATCCGGCCGTGTCCCGTGGCGTCTCAGGTGCCGGGGCGGGCCCCGCCCGGCGGCTCGCCGGGCCCGCCGCGGGGGTTTTCCCGGGCGGGCCCGGCCGCGTCCTCAGGTTCCGTTTCCGTGCCGGCAGCCGCCCGATGACGCCGTCACAGCGTACCGACCCGTTGCCGGGAGGCACCCAGGTACTCAGAGATCGGCGCCGGTCCCGGGTCGGAGTTCTCCTGGAAGCGCATGGGCAGGGTCCGGCCGAGCAGTGCCTCGACATGCGCCCGCAGCCGCCGGGCCACCTCCGGCTGGTCGCCGACGACGTTGCGGCGCTCCTCCGGGTCCGTTGGCAGATGATAGAGTTCGGGGCCTGGTTCCTCGGCGTGGCAGGTTACGACGTAGTTCCATTCGGCGGTCCGGACCGAGGCCCGCCCGCCCGTGACGCCGCCACTGAAGTCCGCCCAGCCCATAACGACATGGTCGCGACCGGACTGACCCGGCTCGCGCACCAGGCGCCACGCGTTCTGCCCGTCGCACGGGGCCGGGGGCAGCCCGAGCGCGGCCAGGAGCGTCGGCAGTAGATCGTGCGTCTGGACGAACGGTCGTAGATGCAGCCCCCGGGGACCGGCGGGATGGCGCACCATCAGGTTGATACGGGTGTTGTAGGGGTGCATGTGGCCAGGGCCCTTCCCAAAGTGGCCATGGTCTCCGACCTCGGTGCCGTGGTCGCTCAGCACCACGACCACCGTATTCCGCGCTAGGTCGAGCTGGTCCACGGCACGCAGCAGGTGCCCGACCCAGCGATCGACGAAGGTCACCTCGCCAAAATACAGCGCGCGCATGCGCTCCCGTTCCTCCGGCGATACGGGACCACCCCCGCCGTGCAGGATCAGGTCGAGTCCGCTCCAGTCCGGCCCGCCGTAATAACGGTCGGCATAGCCCCGCGGCGGATCCCACGGTTCATGCGGATCGAAACTGTCCACCCAGAGGAAGAACGGAGCGTTGCGCCGCGCCCGTTCCAGCCATTCCGCGGCGCGGCGGAAGACCCGCGCGCAGTCATAGTCCTCCTCGGCCCTGCGGTCCCGCTGGTTGGCCAGATACTGGACGAGCGTGCCGTACCGGCGCCACTGCTCCGGTTCCCGCACGTGCCGGCGCAGCGCGGTGACGGCCTCCTCAGGATCGATGGGCTGCCAGTTGTCGCTCTCCTGGCCGCGGAGGAAGTCGTAGCTGGCGAAGCCGCGGGTGAAGTTGGTCGTCGGCTTGAACATATGATATGTGTCCGCCACAAGGCCGGTGTAGTAGCCGCGGGCGAGGAGCAGCTCGGCCAGGGTGTCCTGTTCCGGCGGGATCTTGTGCCAGCCCGGGTTGTGGTGCCAGAGACCGCGACGGTCGAAGTTGTATCGCCACGGGAACGACCGGCGCCCGGTGAACAGCGAGCGGCGCGTCTGCAGCGTGGGCTGGCCCTCGCCGAAGGCTCGTTCGAAGACCGCCGCCTCAGCCGCCAGGCGGTCCAGGTTGGGGGTTTCGACGAACCCGAGTGGCGCGCCCGGCCCCACAATGTCGGCGCGGAAGGTATCGAGGCAGATCACGATCGCGTTGAGTCGGTCCATCTCCCGCAACTCCCTCCCACTCATTGGATCGCGCTTGGCCCTCCCGCGGTGGAGACCTTCGGCGGTTTGTACGCTTCGGCCCGGGCGCACCGAGCGGGCTGCCGCGCCCGCCGCGCGCCGGAACGGCTGCGGACGGCAGGCGGCGGCGTGGACGAGGGTATGGCAATGCTGCCGGCGGCGTTGCCGACGGCCGACGGCCAACGGCGTGCAAGCACAGCCGCCGGTGTGTCCCGCGCAGGCGCGGCTGGCTGCGGTCGAGCGGCCCGTAGTCCTGTTCGCGAACGCCGCAGCGCGAACGCCGCAGTGTCTGCTTCGGGGCAGCACAGGGCGGCTGTGGAACGACCGCTGCCCTGCGGTGCGCTTGCCCAATCCCGACGCGCTCAGCCGGGAGGATTCGCCAAGGGAGGTGACGAAGCCGGGCCGCGCAAAACGATTCACCGCCACGCGCCGGGAGGTGGCTTCAGGTTGCGCCCCGCGTGGTGATTGGCGTGGGAGACGGCGTGCCGGCGTGGCAGCCCTGCCGCCCGGGCGGGAGCCGCGGCTCGGCCGCCCAGAACTGGACTGCGTCGCACCTTGCGCGAGGCGCCCGCGAAGGCCCATGTGTGGGGGTAGCCGGATTAGCGGCGAGTACCGGCGCCCAAGTCCGGTGGCGACTGATGCGGATGAAGGCCACCGGCCGCCGCCCGGAGGCGGCGTTTTGCGCCGGTGGCCACGGACAGCGGGAAGGGGAGCGGGATCATGGCGACGGGTCAGGGGCGCGATGGCGAAGGGAGATTGTCCAGGCGGCAGCTGATGCGTCAGGGTCTGTGGACGGCGGGGGTGGCGCTGGGCGGCACAACGCTGCTGGCCGCCTGCGGTCCGGCCGCGACCAATGCCCACCGCGCGTCCTCCGCGGCGGCCAGGGGCGCCTCCGGCGGCGGGAAGGCGACGTTCCGACTCGGGGCCACGCTCCTGCCGAGCCAGCTCTCAAACTACAATCCGTTCGAAAAGAGCGGAAACTGGGGCCCGATCTTCGACTATCTGTACGACCCGCTGTTCTATTTCAGCCAGGTCACGGGCAAGTTCCTCAACCGCCTGGGCACCGGGTACAGCTGGAACAAGGCCGGCACCCAGCTGACGGTCACCCTGCACACCGGAGCCAAGTGGCACGACGGCAAGCCGGTGACGGCCGGCGACGTGGCTTTCACCTACCAGTTGCTCAAGCAAAATCCCGTCTTCGACACCTATGCGCTCTGGCAGCAGCTCCAGGCCGTGTCCGCCACGCCCGACGGCAGCGTGGTCTTCAGCCTGCGGCAGCCCTTCCCCTCGCTGCCGGCCTACCTGAGCACGGTCTACATTGTGCCCCAGCACATCTGGAGCACGGTGAACGCCTCCCAGTACCTCAACAGCAACCCGGTGGGCAGCGGTCCGTTCATCTTCGATCACTATACGCCGGGCACGGATGTGCTGCTGCGGGCCAATCCCGACTACTTCCTTGGCGCGCCCAAGATCGGCTATCTGGACGTCATCATGTACGCCAGCAGCCCCGACGCGAGCCTGGCGCTGATCAACGGGAGCATCGACACCCCGGGCGGCGGCATCGCCATGCCGAGCCTGCCTCAGATGCTCAAGCAGCCGGGGACCAAGTTCCAGGTGTACGCCGGTCTGACCAATTACGCTGTCTTCCTGAACAACGCCAACCCGCTGCTGCAGAACAAGGTGGTGCGCCAGGCCGTGGCCCGGGCGATCAACCGGCAGAATCTGATCAGCGAGGGCGAGCAGAACGCCGTCTTCCCGGCGAATCCGGGCTGGATCCCGACCAGCCTGGGCGCTTACTGCGACCGCGCGCTGATCACCGATCCCGCATATGGCTACAACGCGCAGAACGCGGTCCAGCTTTTGACGGCGGGGGGATTCAAGCGCGGTTCGGACGGCATCTTCGCGGACTCCTCCGGGCGCCGGCTGTCCTTCACCTACTACGAGGCGGCGTCCGCGCCGGCCCAGGACAAAGAGGCGTCGATGATCCAGCAGAACCTGCAGGCCGTCGGCATCCAGGCTACCGCCAAGACGGCCACGGGGCCCGAACTGACCACGCTGCTGCGTTCGGGCGGTTTCGACATGCTGCAGAGCGGCGGCGGCTTCCCTCCGGACCCGCAGGCGGCTCTGTTCGCCTTCTTCGACTCCAGCGAGACCGCGCCCGTGGGCAGCAACACCGTGGGGCTGAACTACGCGCGGTATAAGAACACGCAGGTGGACGCGCTGCTGAAGCAGTCCGCGACGCTGCTGGACGTCACGGCGCGCACCAAGATCTACTTCCAGGTCCAGAAGATCCTGGCCGAGGAGGCGCCGGTGGCGCTGATGTACAACGTCGGCGGCCATATCCCCTACAGCACGACTCGTTTCACCGGTTACCGCACCGATGTGCCGGTGGATTCGGCGCTGAGCCTGATCGCCGTGACCCCGGTCTAGGAGGGTGCGGCGAAAGTCCGCTTGCGCGGCACCCTCAGGCTCCGGCCCCCTGTCGTTGCATGCTTCTGGGGCTAAGGCCGTCACGGGGCGCGGGTTTTGCGGCGTTGTCCTCGGCGAGCGCTGCAGGAGCCCGGCTCCGAACCGGCCGCGAAGCGTCGACGTTTGGGGGACAAGGGGCAGCGGCCTCGCAAGAGCGGACGCCTGCAGCGGCCACGGAGGGCGGGTCGGCCCGGCGGCGGAGCGGGGGGGTTGGGTATGCGGGTCTCTGCGCGCTATGTGCTGAAGCGTGTCGGGTTTGCGTTGCTCACGCTGTGGGCGGCCGTCACCGCGGATTTCTTCCTGCCGCGGCTGATGGGCGGCAACCCCGCGGAGTACATCGCCTCGCAGACCTCGCTGGGGTCGCCGCAACTCATCGCGGCGCTCAAGGCCGAGTTCGGGTTGACCAACCCGAACCCGTTCTACCAGTACTGGCGGTACTTCGTGGAATTGGCGCACGGCAACCTCGGCGTGTCCTACGAGTATTACCCGTCCCGCGTCGGGACCCTGCTCTGGCACGCCCTGCCCTTCACCGTCGGGCTGCTGCTGGTGGCGGTGGTGATCAGCTTCGTGGTGGGCATCTTCCTCGGGATGCTCTGCGCCTGGCGCCCGGGCTCGTGGTTCGACTCGATCGTGGTGGGGACGTCGTTCTACCTGCATGCCGTCCCCTACTTCTGGACGGCGATGCTGCTGCTGCTGTTCGGGGCCTTCGACCTGAAGGCGTTCCCCCTCGGGCACGCCCTGCCCGCCGAGGCACAGAACTTCGGTCCGGCCGGGCTGGTGGTCCGCGTCCTGTGGCACGGGGTCCTGCCGGTGCTCTCGCTGCTGCTGGTATCGATCGCCGGGCATGTCCTGGTCACGCGCAACAACATGCTGCAGGCGCTTTCCGAGGACTACGTGGTGCTGGCGCGGGCCAAGGGCCTGCCCGAGGGCCAGGTGCGCTGGCGCTACGCCGCCCGCACCGCCCTGCTGCCCTCCTTCACGGGCCTGATGCTGAGCCTCGGCCACGTTGTCGGCGGGGCGCTGCTGACCGAGATCGTCTTCTCCTATCCCGGGGTGGGCCAATTGATCTACCAGGCGATCCTCAACCACGACTACCCGGTGATCCAGGGGGCGTTCCTGATCGTGGCGCTGTGCGTGATCGCCGCGAACCTGATGGCCGATCTGGTCTATCCGCTGGTGGACCCGAGGGTCAGCCTGACGTAGGAGAACTCCGGTGGGGGGTGTCTCGGCGTGGGAGTGCCGTTGGAGGCCGGCCGGCCTGTTCGGAGCCGCGACGCGGGGGCCGCCCGCCGGGTCCGCTTCGGCGGGACCGCGGGGATGGTCGGGGCCGCGATCCTGCTCTGCTTCATCCTGATCGCGGTGTTCGCCCCGGTGCTGAGCCCGTATTCTCCGCACGCGTCCAACTTCACGCCGTGGCAGCCGCCATCGGCCGCGCACCTGCTCGGCACCGACGACTACGGTCAGGACGTCCTGACGCAGGTGCTGTGGGGCGCGCGCACCTCCATCGTGGTCGGGGTGGCGGCCGGTCTCCTGGCCAGTTCGCTCGGCGTGCTGGTCGGGCTGGTCGCGGGTTACACGGGCGGCTGGATCGGCGAGGTGCTGATGCGGCTCGTCGACCTGCTGCAGGTCATCCCGACGATTGTGCTGCTGATCATCATCGCGGCCTTCGTCCCCTCGCTCGGCCTCGGCGGCGAGATCCTGATCATCGGCTTTCTCAGTTGGGTCTGGATGGCGCGCAGCATCCGCTCGCAGGTGCTGAGCGAGAGTGCGCGCGGTTACGTGGAGGCGTCCCGGGTCATCGGGATGAGCAATGCGGAGATCATGTTCCGGGAGATCCTGCCGAACCTCCTCCCGGTGATCCTGGCCAACCTGGTCCTGGTGGTCACCGGGGCGATCCTCGCCGAGGCGAGCCTGGACTTCCTGGGTATCGGCAGCCCCAACGTCATCTCCTGGGGGACGATGCTGTCTCTGGCCTTCAGCACCAACGCGATCCTGTACAACGCCTGGTGGTGGATCGCGCCTCCCGGCTTCTGCATCGCCACGCTGTGCTTCGCCTTCATCCTGATCGGCAACGGTGTCCTGGCAATGTATGCGCAGCGCCGCGGTTCGATGGCCCAGCACTGAACGCCCGACGGAGAGGGGGTGGGTTGCAAATGGTGACGGCTGTGCCGGCTTTGGAAGTGCGGAACCTGAGTGTCGTCTACGACGGGGTGGGAGCTCCGGTGCGCGCCGTGGACGCGGTCTCCCTGGCGCTCGCCAAGGGTGAGATCCTCGGCCTGGCCGGGGAGTCGGGAAGCGGCAAATCCACGCTGGCCTTCGCCGTGACCGGGTTGCTCAAGATTCCGGGCCGCGTGGCCGCCGGGCAGGTGCTGTTGGGCGGTGCACCCGTACCGCTGCAGGATGAGGCGGCCATGCGCCGCATCCGCTGGCGGCGCCTGGCGATCGTGCTGCAGAGCTCGATGAACGCCCTGAATCCGGTGCTGTCGGTCGGGCAGCAGATGGCGGACGCGGTCCTGGCGCATGAGACTGTCCCGTACGCCAGGGCCCTGGCCCGCGCGGCCGAGATGTGCGACCTGGTGCACGTGCAGCGCCGCTACCTGGCCAGCTATCCCCACGAGCTGTCCGGAGGCATGCGGCAGCGTGTCTGCATCGCCATGGCCCTGCTCCTGCACCCGGACGTGCTGATCATGGACGAACCGACCACGGCCCTGGATGTGGTGGTGCAGAAGCGGATCCTGGAACACGTCCTGCAACTGCGGTCCCGGTTCGGTTTCAGCGTCCTGTTCATCACGCACGACCTGCCGCTGATGCTGCAGTTCTGCGACCGCATCGCCGTGCTGTACGCCGGCAGGCTGGCCGAGGCCGCACCGGCGGCGGAGTTGCGCGACCGGCCCGCGCACCCGTACACGCAGGGGTTGCTGCATGCCTTCCCGACCCTGAGGGGGGAACGGCGCGCGCTTACCGGAATCCCCGGTCGTGCGCCAGACCTGCGCCAGCCGATCCCCGGCTGCCCGTTCGCGCCCCGCTGCCCGGTGGCCGTGGACGTCTGCTCCTCGCGCCGGCCGGCGCTGGTGCGCCTGGGCGGCGGCGACCACCTGGCAGCCTGCCTGCTGGTGGAGGAGCCGGCGCTCGGGAAGGGGAGAGCCGGGGCGCCGGCGGTGCTTTGCGCCGACGGCGCGCCCCGCCGCGCAGCCGCCGACCGCGCCGGCCCGGTGCTGGCGGCGCACGGGGTGAGCAAGCGCTTCGCGGCCCGCGGCGGTCGCGGCACGATCCGCGCGGTGGACAGCGTGGACTTGGAACTGCACGCCGGGGAGATTGTGGCGGTCGTGGGGGAGAGCGGCAGTGGCAAGAGCACCCTGGCCAGGCTCCTGCTGCGCCTTATGCCGCCGGACGGCGGGGTGGTGGCCCTGGACGGCCGCGCGCTCACCGGGTCGAAGGTGGACGCGGGATTCCGCCACCGGGTGCAGATGGTCTTCCAGGATCCCTTCAGCGCATTCAACCCGGTGTGGACGGTCGGCCGCTCCATCGGGCGGGCGGTGGCGCTGCACCACGGCCGCTGGGACCACGCCCGCCGGCAGGCCTTCGCCGCGCGGGTCCTGGGCGACGTGGGCCTCGGTCCGGCGCAGGAGGTGCTGGCCAAGTACCCGCGGGAGTTCTCCGGCGGCCAGCTCCAGCGCCTGGTGGTGGCCCGGGCGTTGGCCGTGGAACCGGAGGTCCTGGTCGCCGACGAGCCGACTTCGATGCTCGATGTCTCCATCGGCGTCGAGGTCCTGAATCTGCTGCACGACCTGCGGCAACGGCGGCGCATCGGGGTGGTGTACATCACGCACAACCTGGCCAGCGCCCGCTACCTGGCCGACCGCATCCTGGTGATGTACGGGGGGCAGGTGGTGGAGTCCGGGGGCACAGAAGAGGTGGTGCGCCACCCGCGCCACCCGTATACGCAGCTCCTGGTCGCCTCGGCCCCCGAACCCGGCTCTGCCCGCCTGGATGCCGCGGCCGCCGAACTGGCCCTGGTGGACGCCGGCATCGCCGCCAGCGGCTGCCCGTTCCACAACCGCTGCCCGCTGGCGATGGAGGTCTGCCGGACAGAGGTGCCCGGCGTCACCGCCACCCCGCAGGGGACGGTTCGCTGCCATCTTTACGGGGGACCCGAGTCCGTGGCGCAAAACACGTGAGACCCCGAACACAGGGAGGGACGGGCATGTCTCCGGAAGGGAAGACGAGCAGAGGGATGCCGCTGCGCCGGAGGGTACTGCTCGGGGAGGGGCTGCGCCTCGCCGCCGCGATGGGCGGGACGACCCTGCTGGCCGCGTGCGGGCACGCGGCGCCCGCCGCGCCGCAGCGATCGGCCGCTCCGAGCCAGAAGGGCGCCACCTTCCGTCTGGGCGCAACCATCCTGCCGAGTCAGCTATCCAACTACAATCCGTTTCAGCAAACGGGCAACTGGGCCCAGATCTTCGACTATCTGTATGACCAACTCTTCTACTTCAGCCCGGTCGACGGGAAGCTGCTGCACCGCCTGGGCACCGGCTACAAGTGGAACGGCGCCGGCACGCAGTTGACGGTGGCGCTGCACCCGGGCGCCCGGTGGCACGACGGCAAGGCCGTGACCGCGGCGGATGTGGTGTTCACCTACCAGGCGCTGAAGCAGTATCCGGCGCTGGATACCTACGCCCTCTGGCAGAACCTCGCTGGCGTCAGTGCCCCAACGGCGGGAGAAGTCGTTTTTTCCCTGCACAAGCCGTTCCCCTCGCTGCCGGCGTACCTCAGCACGGTCTACATCGTCCCCCAGCATGTCTGGAGCGCGCAGAACCCCACCCAGTACCTCAACAACCCGCCGGCAGTGGGGAGCGGACCGTTCGTCTTCGATCACTATACGCCGGGCACCGACATCCTGTTGCGCGCCAATGCGCACTACTTCCTCGGCGCGCCCAGGATCGGCTACCTGGACATTCTGATGTACGCCAACACCTCCGCCGCCAGCCTGGCGATGCTGCGCGGCAGCGTGGACACCCCGGGCGACGGCATCGCCATGCCGAGCCTGCCCCAGATGCTGAAGATCCCTGGGGTGCAGTACCAGCACTATCCGGCGCTGTCCAACGGCGTGGTGTATATGAACAACGGCCGGCCGCCGCTGAATGCGGCGCCGGTGCGGCGGGCCATATCCGCGACGATCAACCGCGCCGCGCTGATCGCGGCGAACGAGGGGGCCAGCTTCGCCGGGAATCCGGGCTGGGTGCCGACGGCCTTCGGTGCCGCCTGCGATCAGGCCCTGGTCGCGGATCCACAGTACGGATACGACCCGAAGGCCGCCGCCGGTTTTCTGGCGCAGGCCGGCTTTCACAAAGGCGCCGACGGCAAGCTCGCCGGCCCGGACGGCCAACCGCTGACGCTGACATACTACGCCCCGGCGTCGATGGCGGCCCAGGATAAGATCGCCTCGATCATCGAGCAGGGTATCGCCGCCCTGGGCATCACCCTCACACCCAGGCTGGCCACCCCCCCGGAACTGACCAATCTGCTGCGCTCGGGGCAGTACGATCTGCTGCAGTCGGGCGCCAACTTCCCTCCCGACCCGCAGGAGACCCTCTTCGCCTACTTCGGCTCCGGCGAGTCCGCGCCGGAGGGGCAGAACACCGTAGGTCTCAACTACGCCCGGTACAGCAACCCCCAGGTGGACGCCCTGCTCGCCCAGTCGGCGACGACGCTGGACACCCAGGCGCGGAACAAGATCTTCTTCCAGGTTCAGCAGATCATCGCCGCCGAGGCGCCGGTGGCCGTGATGTACGAGGCCGCGGGGCATACGCCTTACAACACCAAGGCGTTCCAGGGCTACCGCACCGATGTCCCGGTGATCTCTGCGTTCAGTCTGATGAATGTGCGAGCCGTCTAATACTGTCCTCCGCGCCGGTGGCAGTTGGCGCCGGCGACGGTCCGGGGCATCGACTCAGCGGTCGGAAGGGTGGCCCCAAGGGGGATGAACAGACGGACAGTCCCGGTTCGCCGCTTCATGAGTCCCCGCCCCGGCCCATGTGCAGTGGCGGTACCGCGGGGGGCGGGCGGGCCGGAGCACCGGGCGGCGCTACGCCGTCGCCGCTGCCCGGGTCGACTGGCGGATCCGCAGCTCTACGGGAAACCTGCGCAGCTCCGGCGCATCGTCGCTGCCCTCAATGCGCTGCAGCAGCCGGTTCAGGGCGGAGCGCACCATCGCCTCCTTGGGATAGGCCACCGTGGTGATCTTGGGCCGGGAGAAGGCGGAGACGGTGTCCCCGAATCCGACCACCGAGATCCGCTCGGGCACGCGGAAACCCTGGTCTTCCAGGGCGGACAGCGCCCCGAGCGCCGCGAGGTCGTTGAAGCCGACCAGTGCCGAGAAGTGGACGTTGCGCGCCAGCAATTCCTCGGTACCGCGGTAGCCCTGCCGCTCCCCGTGCCCGCGCACCTGCATCCACAGGGCGTCGTCCGGTTCGGCGCCCTGCTCCTGCAGCGACTCGGCCAGCCCCTGGCGGCGCAGAGCGGCGGCCTCGCTGTCCGCCGGGCCGAGGAAGGCGATGCGGCGATGGCCGAGGGCCAGCAGGTACCGTCCGACCTTTCGCCCGGCATCCACGTCGTCGCCGCTGAAGCAATCGATGTCGGGCATGGAGCGGCTGCCACCGATGCCGACGACGGAGACCCCGTGGGCGCGCAACGCCGGGATCAGGTCTCCCGAGAGCATGTCCCAGGACATCGCCACCAGCACGCCGTCGATGGCCATGGCCGGGATGCGGTCGCGGTAGAAGGCCACCTTGGCCGGGTCGCCGCCGCTGGTGCCGACGAAGACGCCATAGCCGTGCTCATGCGCCGCCGCCTCCACCGCCATGACCATGTCGCTGAAGAAGGGGTTGCTCACCGAGGGCAGCAGGAAGGCCAGGGTGCGCGCGCGCGGCATGTGCAGGGCGCGTGCGGCGAGGTTCGGACGGTAATGCAGTTCGGCGACTGCCCGCTCCACCCGTTCCCGCAAGGGCGCGCTCACCGGCTTGTTGCGATTGATGACGGCCGAGACGGTCGCCACGGAAACCCCGGCGTGTCGGGCGACATCCCTGATGGTCACCTTGCCCTGCCTCCGAAACGTTATTCCGGCGTCCATCATTCTGTTCCTGCGAGGTTCAGCACGCTCCGAACACTGGGGCGGGCGTTTTGCGGCGGCGCCGAGGGCGCGGCCGGCAGGGGGCGATGCACAAGTCGGTTTCGACGCCGGCCGGGCATCGCGGAGTGGGGGGAGACAAGGGAAATCGGAGCAGTGGCCGCGCAAGAGCGGATTCTGGCCACGGCCATCCGCCAGGGCTTGCCTTCGGCGCCGCCCGGGCGCGCGCCCGTCCGGATCCACCGGAGCCGCGGTTCCGTGGCGGACCTGTGCGAGGCGCGCGCCGCCGCCAGATGCGCCTGAACGCGCCGCGTGGCCAAGCGCTTGCCGGTGCCACGCCGCCCGGAATGCCGCGTCGGAGGGCGAGCCGAAGCCGGCACGGATCGATGCAGGGATGGGGCCGATGCGCGCGAAACGATTACCCGCCCGCGGCCCGGGTCTCCGCGTCGCGGAACGATGATGATTCCGTCCCGACGGCAGGCCGGCCGGAGGTGCGCGCGAAGCCCCCGCAGGTGATCGGGGAGGTGTGCGGCTTGCGCTTCCAGGGGCGGGCAAAGCGATCCACAACGCTGCATGACGACCGCGGGGCGACAACGCCGGCCGGACGGCGCATCGGTCGTCGCGGATTGATCCGGGCGGCGGGGCTCGGCGCGGTGACACTGGCCGGCGGAGCGTTGCTGTCGGCCTGCGGTCCGATCCGGGGCGGCGCCAGCGCATCGGCGCGTTTTTGCTGCCGAGCCAGGTGCAGCAAATCCTGGCCCGAGACAGGCGGCCATGTGCCGTACAGCAAGCACCGCCCGCTTCAGCGGCTATCGCACGGACGTGCCGGTCGAGCCCGCCCTCAGCCTGATCCGCGTAACCCCGGTGTGAGGCGGGTCGAGGGATCCTCGAGCTTGCCATGCAGTCGGGGGGTGCAACGGCGGCGCAGCGAGAATCCGGAGGTGCCGCCGTGGGCCCGGTGCGGCCGAGGAAGCGGGAGGGGTGGAGATACCGATGGCGGGCGCGTGGAATGTTCTGGTGCTGGTGGCCGACAGCTTCCGCCTGGACGCAGTTGGCGCGTTCGGCGGGCGGGCCAGGACGCGGGCGATCGACCGATTGGCGCGCCAGGGGGTGCGGTTCACGAACTTCCTGCCGGGCAGTTTTCCCACCGGTCCGTTTCGGCGGGACCTGCACACCGGGCGGTTCAATTTCGTGGACCAGGCCTGGGCGGGTCCCTGGGCACGGGATGAGGTGCTCTTGGGCGAGGTGGCCGCGGCCGCGGGCTATCACGCGGCAGTGATCGCCGACACCCCGGCGGTCCGCGGCTATGACCTGCGCGTGGCCGAGGTGCAGCACACGCGGCAGGAGGCGGAGGCCGGGTCCGACGCGAATCTGCCGCTTCCCGCGGATGCGCGCAAACTGCGGTTGCCGATGCGGCATCTGCAGCGCATCCTGGCGACGGAGGCCTCCTGGGGCTCCGAGGAGGAGCGGCATTGTCCGCGCACGATCCGGGCGGCGCACCGCTGGTTGGAGCAGTGGTGCGCCAAGGGCAGGTCGCGCTCGCCGTTCCTGCTTGTGGTGGACACGTTCGATCCCCACGAACCGTGGGATGCACCGCAGTACTACACCAACCTCTACGGGGCGGCCGGATACGCCGGCGACCGCCTCATCGAACCGGCATACGAGCCGGCCGGTTATGCCGAACCGGACGAGATGGAATACATGCGCGCGCTTTACCTGGCGGAGGCCACGATGGTGGACCGTTGGCTCGGTTTCCTGCTGGAGGGATTGGAGCGCACCGGGCTGCGGGATGAGACCGCCGTGGTTTTTCTTTCCGATCACGGATTCTACCATGGCGACAACGGTCTGGTCGGCAAGGTGCACCTGGATCGGGAAGGGCGCCTCATCGGCCGTTGGCCGCTGTTCAATGCGATCGCCCGGGTGCCCATGATCGTCAGCCTACCCGGCGGGCCGCGCAATGAAGAGCGCCGTGCCATCTGCCAGACGCCCGATGTCACCGCGACCGTAGTCGAGTTGATGGGGGCCCGCCCCGCCAACCGCCACCAGGGGCGTTCCCTCATCGGGATCATCCAGGGTCGGGAGGAGGACGCCTGCCGGGACCTGGCCCTATCGTCGTGCACGTTCGTCACCGACGCGCAGGTGCGTTGTCCCGTCACCGTCCGCACGGCCGAATGGACGTATGTCTACGGGGGCGACGAGTGGCCGCACCAGCTCTTCAGGGGCGGGCACGGGCCGGAGGGAGCGGATGTCTTTGCCGACCAGCGCGATGTGGCCGAAGACCTGCACCAGCGGATGCTGCGGACGTTGGGGGAGTGGCGGTGTCCGGAAAGCTCCCTGACACTGCGCACCCCCTTCGGCCAGCCGGCTCGACCCGGCCTGCCGCCCACGCGGCGGATCTGACCCGGCCGCGGCGATTGCGGGCGGCTGGGGCAGGGCGAGCGGGAGGCGGTCCGCGGCTACCCCGCGGAATGCGTGCTGCCGCGCTGCGGTCACGAACCGGCCCGCTGCCGGGACGGGCTGCACAAGGACCTTTCGACCCGGGGCCGCGTTTTGTGACCTTGGGGCGCAGGGGTTGTGAAGCGGGCGCCGGGGCAGAGGCGGACTCTTGCCCCGGCACCTGGCGCAGGGGGAGCCGGTGCGGTCCGCGAAGCGGGAGGGCACCGGGGGGGGAGGGTTCCGGTGCGACGGGTGTCCTCGGAAGTGTTCGGAGGCCCGGCGGGCGCCGCCGGTGCGGCGGCTGCACGGCGGGGAAGGGGAGGTGAGCGGCTGTGTCCGTCGAGGTGGGTGTGATCTCCTACCTGTTCCGGCACCTCCCGGTGCCAGCCATGCTGGAGAGGGTCCACGCGCTGGGCTACGATCAAGTCGAATTGCACTTCGGGCATCCGGACGGCCGGGCGGACTACCGGGCGGGCGGCGAGGAGGAGGGCCGCGCGACCGGCGCGTTGATGCGCGGGCACGGCGTGCGGCCCGAAGCTTACTGCGTGGGCGGTATCAACGGCCGCAACGTCGAGCAGGCGGAGCGCGCCTTCGCCTTTGCCCGGGGCCTTGGGGTGGAGCTGATCACCGGCACCTCGCATCCGGAGGTCCTGGACCGGCTCGACGCACTGTGCGCGGCGTACGGCCTGCGCTACGCCGTGGAGAACCACCGCGGCAACGTCTTCGAGCGGGCCGAGACGATGTTGGAGGCGCTACGGGGATGCTCCCCGCGCGTGGGTGTCAACTTCGACAGCGGCCACTTCTTCCACGCTGGCGTGGACCCGGTGGAGCAGGCCAGGCTCTTGGCGGGGCGCGTGTACCACGTTCATCTCAAGGACAGCGATCAGGAGTTGGCGGTGGGGGAGGGGGCCATCCCCATGGCGGACGTGGTCGCGGCGCTGGTGACCGGGGGCTTCGAGGGCGTGCTGTCGGTGGAGCAGGGCGAGACCCGCACACCGCTGCCGGACGAGGTGATGGACGGGATCCTGCGCCGCTCACTGGCGTTCGCGCGGCAGATCGTGGCCAGGTGAGGGACCGTCCCCGGACCGGCGGGTCCCCGTCGGTCCGCTGCGCGCCCGCCCGGGCGGGAAACGGAATCCGGCGGCGCGCCGGTCACCACCCGCCGACGCGGCGCCGGTCCTGGCCGCTGCGCGGTAGGCCGGCGTGACGTCGGCGGGACCCGGCGGCGGGTCAGCGGCAAGTGGGGCGCGGGCCACCGCCCCTCATGCCACGAACTGCTGCAGGAAGCGGCGGCCTACGCGCAACCCCTGCAGGAAGCGCTCCTGCGAACCCTGGAAGACGGGGTCCTCATGCTCGATGCTCAGCACTCCGTCGTAGCCGGCCTCGTACAGGGCCGAGATGAACCCGGGCCAGCGTACGGAGCCCAGGCCAGGGATGCGGTAGCGCCACCAGCCCCGACCCGACCGCGGACCGAGCTGGCTGCCGTAGATGCCGTATTGCTGACGGCCCTCCGCGAGGATCTCGGTGTCCTTGGCGTGGGCGTAACGGATACGTTTGCCGAAGGCGGCCGTGGCCGCTACCTCGTCGATGCCCAGCCAGAGCAGGTGCGAGGGGTCGATGCACAGGCCGAAGCGCGGCGAGGGCACCGCCTCCAGCACGGCCGCCCACACCTCCGGAGCCACAACAAGGTTGGCGCCCGCAGCGGGCCAGTTCTCCACCACGATGTCGACCCCGAGGCGGTCGGCCTCTGCCATCAGCGGGGACACCCGTTCGGCGAAACGCCGCACATTGCCCGCCACGTCCAGACCGGGTGCCTTTCGGTGGGTCAGCCGCACCGCAGCGACCCCTTCCGCGGCCGCCCACTGCATGGTCTCGCGCACGCGGGTGACAGCGCCGTCCAGCGCCGCCCCTTCGGTGCCGAGGAGATCCGCCGCCGCGGCTGTGCAACCCAGGACCAGGCCGTTGTCGGCGGCGATGCGCCGCGCGTCGCGGGTGAAGGCCGGCGGATCCAGAGCGCCGAAGCCTTCCTCTCTGGCCCAGGCCGCTACCGCCGCGAAGTCCATCTGCACCTGTTTCGAACCGGGAACGATGAAACCAATCTTCATGTCGTCTCAGGCCTCCGTCATATCAGGATGCGGAGCGGACCACCACGGCCTCCCGGCCCGAACAGCGGGTTGGGCCCCGTGCGCTGTGTGCCCAGGCCGCGCCTGCTCTCCAACTCCCGGAGCAAGCCCCGAGCCGGTCACCGCCTGGGGCGTGGCCACATCTTGCGTCGGTCCGTGTGCGGACCTGCGGCACGGGCAGCTTCCAGCAGGCATACCGGGACATCTTCGCCGAGACGGTGCCGCGGGCAGCGGGTCCGGCGAAGCAACCTCAGCGTCTTGGCGAGAACGCAGCACCCCCTTGCCAGGATCGGGGCCGTCGGGGTCCGCAGGCTCGCCGCCGCTCCGTGGCCGTGTCGGGTCAACTGTGGTTTTCCGGGGGGGATGGCGGGATCTCCTGCGGTGTCTTGTCCGAACGTGAGGCGCCAAGGCCCCGAAGAGCCGTGGCGCTGTGGGTGACGGCGTGCACGCCGAGCGGAGGGCCGAGGTCGGCGGGGCCGGTGGCGCGGTAAGCATGCGATGAGAAGACGCCGACACAGAGCGCCCCGAGAACCGCAGTTCCACCTGGCGCGGGCGATCCGCCGGCGTGCCCCGGGGCGTTGGTTCGGCAACGCGGTCGCGGGGATGGACTGGCCGCTCGGGCTCGGAGCCCAGGCGGCGGCAGTCAAAGAGCCGTTCCGTCAGGGCGGCCGTCCCTGGCTACGGTCGGCTCCGCGCGCCGTCCCGCAGCAGAGCGGCCAGACGGACCCTGGACTGCTCCCAGTTCATCTCCACCAGGGGGCGGACCTCGATGGACATCAACGCGGTGAAGGGGGAAAGGATGTCCCGCAACTCTTCATGCGTGCCTGCATCCAGGACGATGAAGCCGGCCCACTCCCCGGGGTAGGCGTACCAGCCTCGGATCCTCCCGCCGATGTCCGGGTGTGCCTTGTCTATATCGAGCACAAGTTGCGCGAACCTGCGCATCCGTGCCTCCGGGTCTTCGACCCCCGGCCAGCGCCAGTTCATTTGATAGAGCGCCATTGCGGTCGTTCCCCCTTCATCGTCTGCTGCCGCGTGAACCCTGGCCGCCACCGTGCACGGACCTGGCGGAGGGCCACTCCCGGGCCTGGGTGGCCGAGGGCAGTGGTGTCAGCCCTCGCGGGCCGGAGACGCCGGTGGCGTGCGGGGCAAGTATCGCCGGCGCGCGTGAAGCGCGCGTGAAGCCGGGGACGCCGTCTGGCCATGCCCGCTGCAGGCGAGCAGGCCTCGGTGGCCGAGGGCCGTCGGCGCGGCCCACCTCGGCCTGCGCCCACCCGACGGCCCTCGGCCCGCTGCCGGGACGTTTCGGCCCCGCGAGGCCAAACCCGCGCACCGCAAGCGATTGCGCCGGTACGGCTCATCGGGGGCCGGCTTGGAGCACCGCGGGCGTGCCTCACTCACCGGCCGGAAGCCCCTCGGAACGAGGCCGTCGTGAGCATCCACTTGTGGGTAGAGGGATGCTGCTGGAATGGGCGAATTCAAGAACCCATTCGGGCTCATTTGTGCGGTCGAGCGGATACGCCCCACCCGGGCGGGTGGCCACCTCTGGCGCCCACAGGGGCGGCGGCTTTGGCGGGGAGGCGGCCCCATGCACCGGAGCAGATCCGAGGACGTCCCCGCCCCCGCCGGTGGTCGGCTGATCATCCGCATGAACAGCGACAGCGGCTGGGTGCGGGGAGTCGCCGCGCTGACGGAGCAGGTCGGGCTTGCCCTCGGTCTGGACGCGGCACGTGCCGAGGGCGCGGCCGCCGCGACCTGCGAGGCTTGCCTCAACGCGATCGAACACGGCAGTGCCGGCTGCGGCGCCGCACCCGATGTCGTCGTTCGTTTCGAGCCGGCCGAGGAGAGCCTTACCGTTGCGGTGGAGGATGGAGGCCCGCTCTTCGAGCCGCCCGCCTCGCCGCCTCGCCTGGAGCAGCAGTTGGACGGTTCCGCACCGATCCGCGGCTGGGGGTTCGCGCTCATGCGGGGCCTCAGCGACCGGGTCGAGGTCGCACCAGGCCATGCGGCCACGGGAGGCAAGGCGGTGCGGCTGGTGTTTCTGCGCCCGCGCAGGGCAGCGGAGAGCAAAGGACGGAGTCAGTCGTGATCCACGTCGCGCTGCACATCGACCAGCGGCGGGCGGACCCGGGTGCGCTGACCTGGATCCTGCGCGGCGATCTGGTCGGTGCATCCGCCGACACCCTCATCGAGACCTGGGATCAGGTCGGACCGGACGTTTCGACCTTGACTTTGGAATTCGGCGCGGTCACGGCACTGGACAGTGGAGGCGTGGCGGTCCTGGTCCGCCTGTTGCAGGGGCTCCGCATCCGTCGCTGCGCGCTGAGCTTCTCCGGACTCCGTGCCCACCAGGCCGATGTCCTGCATCTGGTGGGCTTTGCCCGGTACGCGGCCTTCCAGACGGTCCGGGAGTCCCTCCCAACCGGCGCGGACCCCGCCCGCCCGACCGGTCAGGCGGGCCTCCAGGGCCTGGGGCGGGGGCCGGAGGAAGGACTGCGCATCGCGGCCTTGGGTCCGTTGGTCGTTACCCGCGGCGGCCAGGAGCTGCGCGCCGCCGGCGTGGCCCGCCGCCTCCCGCGGCGCCTGCTAGGGTACCTGCTGCTCCAGGGTGGCTACGCGACGACTCGCGACGCGCTGGGCCGGGCGCTCTGGCCGGAGGCGGAGCGGGACGTGGCCCGGACCAACCTGCGCACGGCGCTGCACAGCCTGCGCCGAGCGATCGACGGGTGCGCCGCCCCCCGGCGGTCCACGATCAGTGGCGAGGACGACACCCTCCGGTTGCTACCGGCCGTCGTGGACTGGTTTGACCTGCCCGCGTTTCATGGCAGCCTGCGGGCGGCGGCCCGGTTGCTGCGCGACGGTTCGGTCGCGGGTGCGGCGGAACGGTATGCGGCAGCCGTCCGCCTGTATCGGGGCGACCTGTTTCTGGATGACCCCGACTTTGAGCCGTTCGCCGGCCCGCGCCAGGAGGCGCGGCGCGGCCTGACGCTTGCTCAGCGGCGTTTGGCCTTGGCCGCCTTCGAAGACGGCGATCTGGACGCAACCCTGCAATGGTTGGATCGGAGCCTGGTGGCGGACCCCTGCCAGGAGGACGCGGCGTGCTGGCTGATCCGCCTCTATGCGGCGACCGGACGCCAGGGGGAGGCCAGGCGCGCCTATCGCCGTTTGTGTGTTGCGCTCGCGCAGGAACTGGACAGTCGTCCCGCTGCCGAAACAGAACGGGTTTTTGCGGAAATCGCTTCCGAACGCGCTCCGCGGCTGGCGCAACTGGCGAGTGAACTGCGGGAGCAGGCATAGTACAGTCCGCAGCACTGGTAGCCGTTGGCGCCAGCGGCGGTCCGGAGTAGCGGCCGAGCGGTCGGAAGGGCGGCCCCAAGGGGCAAGAACGGGCGGACAGGCCCGCTTCGCCGCTTCATGAGACCCCGTCCCGGCCCAGGTGGCCGCTGCAAAGGCCCGCTTTTGCGAGGCCATTGCTCCGATATCCCTTTTCCCCCACGGGGCCACCATTCGCGGCCGGTGCGGAAACCGACTTTTGCAGCGCCGTCCTGGTCAGTGGGGAGGACAGTAACGGGAGCGGGCGGCCAAAGTGGCCACGACAACATGGAGGGGCGAGGACCGACCCCCTGTCCCTCAACGCCTCCGGAGATGAGGCCATCGCCGGCGGCGGGGCTGAATATTGCCGTCATTTCTGCTTGGACACGGCGACTTCGCCGCCGGAACGCTCGAACACGTATTCCGCATGTCGAGGGGTGCCTGGCGGGGAATTTCTGTGGCCGAGTCGGGGCAGTGATGACGTAGTCGACGTCGTCACCCAGGTGCCCGCAGC
>JAJZMB010000164.1 GCA_021803205.1 Bacillota bacterium
GGCAGGCGGACATGGGCCCTGGGCCCGGCGCCCGTTGGATGCGTCCCGGCCCTGCGCTAGAATGATGCGTTGACCCACCGCGCGGGGACTGATGGTTTCCGCGCCTGGAGGGGGGAGCGCGATGGGCTCCGTGCGTGTCTTGATCGCCTGCGCCGTCGCGCTGGTGATTGCCTGCGCCCTGCTGTTGGCCGGCGGTCTCCGGCCGTTCCTCGGTGCGCCCACGCCGGAGCAGCGGGTCATGTCTATCGCCGCTGATCTGCGTTGCCCGGTGTGCTCGGGGGAGTCGGTGGCCACGTCCGACGCCTCGGAGGCCGTCCAGATGCGTGCGCAGATTGCCCGCGAACTGCAGGCGGGCGAAGACCGGCCGCAGATCCTGCGCGGGTTCGTGCGCGAGTATGGGACGTGGATTCTGTACCGCCCCCCCGGCCGGGGGGTGCTGGGCCTGCTGTGGTCTGTTCCGGTGGTGGCGGCGGCCGGAGTTGCCGCTGGCCTGGTCCGTTACCTGCGGACGCGGGCGGTGCGGCCGTCGAGCGCGGAGGCCAGGGGTGCGGCGCCGGCTGTGGCGGGCGTCGCCGAGGCGGAGCCGCTCCGGCGCCGGCTGGCCCGCTTTCTTTAGACCGTCCGGCGCGGCGCCTCCGCGTGCCGGCCGCACCCGTCCCTTTGCTGAAGGGCCCTGAGGAGGTTGCGGCACCGTGTGGATCGCCCCCGTCGGAACGGTCGCCCTCTGGGTTGCGGTGGTCGCGGCGTTGGCCGCCTGTGCGGGTCTGTACCTGGGCGATCGGCTCGGGCGGCCTGAACTCATCCGGGGTGGGCGGTTGGCCTTTGCCATACTATTGGCGTCCGTCGCACTGGCGGTGGGCCTGCTGGAGACCGGCCTCATCCGCAACAACTTCGCCCTGAGCTACGTGGCGGAGCACAGCAGTCTGCAGACACCGCTTCTGTATCGCATCGGCGCGCTCTGGGGCGGCGCACGGGGTTCGCTCCTGCTCTGGTTGTTCGTCCTCTGCGCTTATGGCGGCTTCATCCTGGCGCACCCACCCCGGGAGGCGCGGACGCTGTTGCCTACGGCCCTGTCCATCATGGCCGCGGTGTCCGCCTTCTTCGCCTTTCTGGTGGCGGGTCCCGCCCTGCCGTTTGCCACGCTCGCCCATGCCCCGGCCGATGGCGCGGGGCTCAACCGCCTGCTCCGGGACGCGGCCTTCCTTGTGCATCCCGTCGTCCTCTACCTCGGCTATGTCGGTTTCACCGTGCCGTTCGCGTTCGGCATGGCCGGCCTGATCAAGGGCGAAACGGGCGACCAGTGGATCCGCGTCACGCAGCGCTGGGCGCTGACAGCCTGGGCTCTGCTCTCGGTCGGTATCCTTGTCGGTGCCAACTGGTCGTATCACGTGCTGGGTTGGGGCGGGTACTGGTCCTTCGACCCTGTGGAGAACGTCGCCCTCCTGCCCTGGCTGACGGGCACGGCCTTCATCCACTCCGCGATGGTCCAGGAGCGGCGCGGCATGCTCAAGGTGTGGAACGCCGCGCTGGTGGCGGGCACTTACATTTTGACCCTCTTCGGGACGTTTCTGACCCGCAGCGGAGTGGCCACCGAGTCCCAGCACACCTTTTCCAGTTCACCCGTCGGCGGCTATCTGCTGGCGGCGGTCGGTATGGCGACGGCCCTGGCGGTGTATCTGATCGGCTCGCGCCTGGAACTGCTGGCCGACGATCGCCGGTACGAATCCCTGGTGAGCAAGGAAGGCGCGTTCCTGCTCAACAACGTCGTGTTCCTCTCGATCAGCCTCACAGTGTTGGTGGGCACGCTGGTGCCCATTCTCTCACCGTATTTCGGCCAAGAAGTCAGCATCGGCACACCCTACTTCGAACGTGTAACCGCGCCGCTGTTCACCGTTGTGCTGCTTCTGGCGGGCATCGGGCCGCTTCTGGCCTGGCGCCGGGCGGGATGGCGCGAGTTCGTCCGCCACCTGCTGGTCCCCCTGTGTGCCGCCGCGGTCTTTGCCTTCGTCCTGGCGGCGGCGGGGGTGCATCCGCTGTCGGCCACCATTGGACTCGCGTGTGCCTTCTTCGCCGGGGTCGCCGTCCTGTTTGATTTCGGGCTCGGCGTGGCGGCCCGCCTCCAGATGGAGAACACCGGTGTGCTTACGGCGGCCTACCGCTTGGTCGCCCGGAACCCGCGCCGGTACGGCGGTTATGCCGTTCACCTGGCGATCGCGATCATCGCCTGCGGGGTGGTCGCGAGCCACGCCTTCCAGCAGCAGGCGGAGTTCCCGCTACGGGTGGGACAGACGGCGGAGGTGGGCGGCTACGACTTCACCTACGAGGGCGTGGGCACCACACTGGGAGCCGGGATCCAGACCAGTTACGCCCGCGTGACGGTGACGCGCCGGGGACAATTCGTCGCCAACATGCTGCCCGCCGCCTTCGTGGGCACCGACGCGGCCACCGCCAGCGCCCCGACCTTCCTGCCGGCCATCGCGCCGGGTTTCTACCGAGACCTGTACATCGTCTTGGAGGGCTACGATCAGGGAGGCGCCACCGCGGCTCTGAACGTGATCATCAACCCGCTTGTGGACTGGATCTGGGCGGGCGGCGTTCTGCTGGTGGCCGGCAGCGTCTTCAGTCTCTGGCCCCGGCGCGCGATGCTCGCGGCGCCGCGCAGCCACCGCATCTTCGCCCTTTGGTCGGAACTCGAGTATGACTACCGCATGGGCAAGACACCCGAACCCGAGTATCTGGCTCTGCGTGCCCAATACGCTGCGGAGGCGGAGCGGGCGCTCGGGGCGGAGCGCGCCGAGGATGCCGCCCGGCGTTCGGTCGCGGCCCTGGAATCCCGCATCGCGGCCCGGGTGGCGGAGATCGCGCGCCTCGGTTCGGGCGAGCCGGCCCTGGCGGTGGCCGCGGCGCCGGCAGGGGAGGGCGAGCGTGGGTGAGGCGGGCGCGTAACGGCCCCAGGTGGCGCACTGCCGGTGTTGTGGCGGCCGTGTGCGCGGCGGCGTCGGCCGTCGGGTTGGCGGTGGCCTGCGCCGGCCCGGTACGCGCGGCCACGGCGGGCGCTGCCGGGGCCGCGGGCCCCACGCTTGCCGGGGACGCGCCCGCCGTGGCCGTACCGGACGCCCTGCCGGCCACGCTCAACCCGAACGCACCGTTCGCGGTTGTGCAAGAACTGGTTGTGCTGGTACCGCAGGGCCCGGCCGTCGCAGTGGACGAACTGGTCCAGGGGGTCAATCGCGCGGCCGTTCCGCTGCATGGATTGGTCTTTCCCCTGCCCCCTAACGCGGTCGGTGTGTCGCTGCAGGGCGGCGCCCCTGCAGGCGGCCTTCGGTTGGGAAGGGAAGGCGCGCACATCGCCGCCACGGTCGCCCCGGGAGGCTCGGCAAACTACGATTTCACGTTTACGATGTCCTGGGACGGGGGCTCGCTCTGGCTGCCGGTGGCCTACCCTACGGCGCAGTTCTCGGTGCTGGTCCCCCACGGGGACTGGAGCGTGTCCGGGCCGGGGTTTGTGACGTCCGGATCCGCCCGGATCGGCGGGAAGGTGACCATGGACGTCTATACGACGATGGCCCCGACCCCGGGGGCGCTATTGCCCCTTCGAGTGTCGGCGGTACCCCTCTATGCGCGCATACCCGTCCGCCTCGGGATCGGCGCGGCGGTCCTGGTGGGTGCGGCGGCGTTCCTGCTTCGGGCCGTGCGCCGGCGCCGGCTGAGGACCGCGCGGGCCCTCAACGACCTGATCGACGCGGTGGCGCACCTGGACTTGGCGCACGCGCGGGGGGAACTGGCGGAGGAGACCTACCTCGAACGTCGCCGCAACCTGCTCGATGAGTTGGACGGCCTCTATGGCACCTGATCCGTCGCCCCTGCCGGGCGCGGCAGGCTTCGCCTTCGCCGCGGCGACCGCACCGGGCGCCGGGCGTGCCCGGCAGGGCCTGCTGCGCACGCCGCACGGCGATGTGCGCACGCCGTGTTTCATGCCCGTCGGCACCCAGGGGACGGTCAAGGGCCTTTTGCCAGCGGAGGTCCTTGCCACGGGGGCCGAGATCCTGCTGTGCAACACCTACCATCTGTGGCTGCGGCCGGGTGCGGAACTGATTGCCGCCCACGGCGGCCTGCACCGGTTCATGGGCTGGAACGGACCGATCCTCACCGACAGCGGCGGCTTCCAGGTCTTCAGCCTGCAATCCCTGCGCCGCATCGACGCCGACGGGGTGACCTTTCGCTCACATCTCGACGGCTCGCTCCGCCGGCTGACCCCGGAGGTGGCGGTACAGATACAGGAGGCGCTCGGATCGGACATCGCCATGGTTCTGGACGAGTGCGTGCCCTATCCCTGTGGCCGCTCGGCGGCAGAGGCGGCCGTCGCGCGCAGCGTGACCTGGGCGGCGCGCTGCCGCTCCGCCCACCGCCGGGCGGGCCAGGCGCAGTTCGCGATTGTGCAGGGAGGCTCACACATCGACCTCCGGGTCGACTGCACCCGCGCCCTGCTGGCCATGGACTTCCCGGGCTACGCCCTGGGGTCGCTGTCGGTAGGAGAACCGCTGTCCGAAATGCAGGCGGTTTTGCAGGCCACAGTCGATCTGCTACCCGCCGACCGGCCGCGCTACCTAATGGGCATCGGTTCCCCCGATTATCTCCTGGAGGCCGTCTGGCACGGGATCGACCTCTTCGACTGCGTCCTGCCGACGCGCATCGCCCGCAACGGTACGGCGTTGGTCCTGCCCGCCGGCCTTCTCCCAAGCGAAACTACAACGGCACCGGACCCGGACGCCCTGCCCGAGGGCCGCGCGGGGCGCCTCGTCGCCCGCAACGCCGCCTATGCGGCGGACCTGCGTCCGGTGGATCCCACCTGCGCTTGCGCGTGTTGCTCCGGATACACGCGCGCCTACCTGCGGCACCTGTTTCGCGCACGGGAGATGCTGGGGCCGCGCCTCCTGAGCGTGCACAATCTGCATACGCTGCACCGCTTCGTCGCCGCGCTGCGCGAGCACATCGCTTCGGGCACCCTCAGCGCCTTCCGCCGCGCGTTCTGGGAGGAGTCGATCCCCTGGGCCGCGCTGAACCGGTAGGAGAGGGCACCGGGCGTGATCACCGGCAAGCCGCCGACTCCCGGGGGGAGCTTCGGACGGGACCAGGTGCTGCGGCTTCGGGGGCGCATGCCATGAGGGAGAGCCCGCGCGGTGGGCCGAGTTGAACACCTCCCCTGTCTGCGGCCCCCGCCCCCGCTGTTGGCCACTGCATTTGCTCGGCGCCTTGCTTGGCCCTGGCCGGACTGTCTCCGAGGGCCGAGGGGTTCGGTCGTCGTTGCCCGCCGCCCCGGAAGTTGCTAGTCTGGACGCATGACCCGTTCCGCGGAGGCCTCCGCCGTCTCGCGTCGCGGGCCGAAAGCGGTGACGGGTGCCGCGTGCGGTGCGCGCCTCTTGCGTGGGACCTCCGGGCCGGCGGAAGGAGTTGCAAGACAGCTTGCCCCAGGGGACGCCGTCCGAGCAGCCACTCTGCCCTCTGGAGGAATTGCGGGTGCGCGAGGCGCGCCTGCTCGATTCCGGGCGCCCCGATGACGTCGCCCGGCAGCACGGCCGCGGTAAGCGGACGGCGCGCGAGCGGCTGGCGATGCTACTTGACGCCGGCAGCTTTCGCGAACTCGGAATGCATGTGCGGCATCGCGGCCGAGAGTTCGGGCTGGACGCCCGCGAGATCCCCGCGGATGCGGTGGTCACCGGCTTCGGCACTGTGGAACGGCGCACGGTCTACGCCTTTTCCCAGGATTTCAGCGCCCTGGGCGGTACGGTTGGGGAGATGCATGCCAGAAAGATCGCGCAGGTTCAGGAGGCGGCGCTGGCCGCGGGGGTGCCGCTGGTCGGGATCAACGACAGCGGCGGCGCCCGCGTCCAGGAGGGTATCGACGCCCTGGACGGCTATGCCCGCATCTTTCGGCGCAACGTCCTTGCCTCAGGGGTCATCCCGCAGATTTCCGTGATCCTCGGCCCTTCGGCGGGGGGCGCGGTCTACTCCCCGGCCCTGACGGATTTCGTCTTCATGGTCCCCGGCATCGCCCAGATGTTCATCACCGGCCCGGACGTTGTGCGCGCCGTCCTTGGTCAGGAGGTGTCCGTCGAGGGACTGGGCGGCGGCGCGATCCACGCGGGCAAGTCCGGTGTCTGCCACTTCCTTCTGTCCGACGAGGCATCCGCCCTCGCCGGGGTGCGCCGGCTCCTGCGTTACCTGCCGGCCAACAACCTGGAGGATCCGCCCGTAGATCCGGCGGGGCCGGGGTGTGAACATCCGGTCCCTGCGCTGGGCGAGATTCTGCCCAGCGACCCGAGCCGGCCGTATGACGTGCGCGCGGTGATTGCCGGCATCGTCGATCCGGACTCGCTCCTGGAGGTGCATGCGGACTGGGCGCGCAACGCGGTCGTCGGATTCGCCCACCTCGGCGGCCGCCCGATCGGTGTGGTGGCCAACCAGCCGCGGGTGGTCGCGGGATGTCTCGACATCCACTCCTCCGACAAGATCGCGCGCTTTGTCCGCACCTGCGACTGCTTCAACCTGCCGATCCTCACGCTGGTCGATACCCCCGGCTACATGCCCGGTCTCGACCAGGAGCACGGCGGTATCATCCGCCACGGGGCGAAGGTGCTCTATGCCTACGCCGAAGCCACCGTGCCGAAGGTGAGCGTGGTGCTGCGCAAGGCGTACGGCGGTGCCTACATCGCCATGTGCAGCCGCGGGCTGGGGGCGGATCTGGCCCTGGCCTGGCCGGGAGCCGAGATTGCGGTCATGGGTCCGGATGCGGCCTGCGACGTCGTCTTCCAGAAAGACATCCGCTCGGCCGCTGACCCGGTCGCGGTTCGGGCGGCACGCACGGCCGAGTACCGCGAGAAGTTCGCCAATCCATACTCCGCCGCCGCACGGCAGTATGTCGACGCGGTGATCGCTCCGGCGGAGACTCGGACCTGGGTGGCGCAGACCTTCGCGGCGTTGCGGGGCAAGCGTCAGGAATTGCCGGCCAAAAAGCACGGCAACGTGCCGCTGTGACCACGATACAGCCGGCGGCGGCCGGGTCCGGCGGCGGGGCGCCGCCGGAAGAGGTCGCCGCAGTGATCGCCGCGGCGGTCGCTGCGGCCCGGGGTCTGGGGTGGCGTGCTCCGGTGGTTACCGGTGTGGTGGCCGCATCGCCCGCGGGGTCCCCGCCGTGGGCCTTGGCGGGGCGGCTTGATGCGACGGCCGCCGGGCGCTTGGTGCAGCGCCGCCCCTGAGCAGGTGGGTGCATTGGGAGGATTGGCACACATCGTCCAGCGACTGAGGGTTACCATCAACGGCCACGTCTACGATGTGACCGTGGAGGACCTGGGGTCCGGTGCCGTTACCGTGCCGGCTCCGGCGCCCTCGGCGGCCGTGGTCCGCCCGCCGGTGCCCGCGGCCGCGGTAACGCATCCTCCGCTACCGCTGGCCGCGGAGACAGGGCCGGGTCCAGGGGCGGTCGTCGCCCCGCTCCCCGGTGTCATCGCCGAAGTGAAGGTCCGGGTCGGGCAGTCGGTCGCCGGGGGCGACGTGCTGGTGATTCTGGAGGCGATGAAGATGGAGAACGAAATACCGGCACCGGAGGCGGGCACCGTGAGCGAGATTCGGGTGGCCAAGGGCGATCAGGTCGCCGCCGAGCAAATCCTGGTTGTGATCGGGTGAACCGCGCATCCCGTGCGCGGCCCGACCGCGGGCATCCGGTATGAGCCGGGATGGTGGCCCCGGATGCAGCGATACGGCTCGCGCCAAGGTGCAATTGCGTGCACATTTGCAGCTCTGGCGCCACCGGCTGACCGAGGGGCAGGTTCTGGAGTGGAGCCGCCTGCTGGGGGAGCATGTCCTCGGTTTCCTGCCGTGGCCGTCGCTGCGGACCGCGCTGCTTTTCGTGTCGTTGCGCCGAGAACCGCAGACGGAGGGCATTGCCGCCGCCCTGACCCGGCGGGGCGTGGTGCTGGCCGTGCCGTCGGTCCGGGGACCGGACCTGGTGCCGCGGCTGGTTGGATCGTCCGATGTGGGGCTTGAGGCTGCCCTCATCTCCGGGCCCGCCATCGATCCGCGGGCGGTGGACCTGATCCTGGTGCCGGGGCTGGCCTTCGATCGTTGCGGCCGGCGACTGGGCCGAGGCGGCGGTCACTATGACCGTTTCCTGCCCAAGCTGCGCTCGGATTGCCTCCGGCTCGGGATGTGCTTTGAAGGACAGTTGGTGGCTGCCGTACCGACGGATCCGTGGGACCAGTTGGTGGACGCCGTGGCGACCGAGGTCGGCGTGTATCCGGGGGGGGAGCGCAGTGGCAAGCCGGGGTAGCGCTGGATCGGGGCCCGGAGCGCCGCGCCGGCGGAAGCCGGTGGATCCGTCCGCAGGGGCGCACGCCCCCCTGGCCCCGCGGCGCGTGGGCGACGCGCTGGTGGCCGTGTTTTCCGGCGCGCTGCGCAAAGGCTGGCAGAACCTGCTCGAACTTGTGCTGCTCAGTCTCCTGTGGTCTGTCGGCATGGCCACGATTCTCCTGGGCATGGAGGCGCCGACCATTGTCGTGAAGGGGGGAGGGCTCCTCCTGGCCCTGGTGGCGGTCCTGCTGCCAGTCGCCGTCGCGGCACCGGCCACGGTGGGCCTGTTCGCGGCGGTGGACCTCATCTGGGCGGGCGAGGCCATCGGACCCTTCGATGCCCTGCGCAACTTCTTCCGCGGCTTTCGACGCCGCTATCTCCGCTCCGTCGGGCTCGGGGCGCTGTGGGGCCTGGTGCTGATCTCCCTCTACGCGAACACGGTCGAGGACCGGCGCTTCATTCCGCCGTTCATGTCGGTGGGTGTGGGCATCCTGCTGCTGTACATCGCCCTCTTTGCCGTCATGATCAACACTTACCTGATTCCCATCCTGGCGCTGACGGAGTGGGATCTGTGGCGGGCGGTCCGCGTGGCCACCTGGGAAGCGGTGGCCAACCCGCTGTACACGATCAGCACGCTGCTCTCACCGGCCGCCGTGGTGATCATCGGGACGGCGGTCGTCCGGCCACTCCTGCCCCTTCTGGTCGGCGGAGCCACGGCCCTGTTTTCCGCCGGTGCCCTGCGCTTCGTCCCCCTGCGTCATCCGGACCTGCCCCTGCCGACCACAGTGGAAGAGCCCCTGCCGGACGAGACGGCGCCAGAACCCGTGGACCCGGTGCCCGAGGGGGACTTGCGGGAGGTCGCCGCACCCGAGCGGCGTGACGGCACGTCCAAGGGGGGTGGCACCGACAGCGGTGCGGAGCCCTGAAGTCCGGCTCTGCGGTGCCCCGCCAGCGGTCGTCCGTGACCCGCCGGCAGGTGGGCGGGTGCTCGGAAACAGGTGCTCCGGTTATCCGGGCGCCCCTCCGGAGAGAGGAACGGTACGAAATGGTTCCGTTGGAGTGGGTCAAACCGCCTGCCCTGCGCCCCGGTGCCGTGGTGGGGGTCACCGCACCCAGCGGGCCCGTCCGGGCGGATCGTCTTGTGGCCGGCATCTCTTGTCTGCGCGCCGCCGGCTTCGAAATCGCCCTTGCCCCGCATTGCCTGGCGCGTCAGCCGTTTCTGGCCGGTCCCGATCCGGTGCGTGTCGCGGATTTCAACGGCATGCTCCGCGATCCGGGGATCGACGCGGTGATCGTGGCGCGGGGCGGGTATGGTGCCATGCGCATCCTCCCCTGCTGCGACTGGAGTCCTTTGCGCCGGCGCCCGAAGGCGGTGGTTGGGTTCAGCGACGCCACCGCCCTGCATGTGGGCATGGCTTCGGCCGGATTGGTCAGTTTTCACGGCCCCGTGGTCGAGGCCGGGCCGGAGGGGATGCCGCCGGCGGACCTCGCCGGGCTGGTGCGGGCGCTCTGCGGCCGCGGACCGCTCGGGCTGTTGACCTTGCCTTCGGAAGCCGATCGGCCCGTGGTCCTGCATCCAGGCCGCGCAGCCGGGCGGCTCCTGGGCGGGAACCTGACTCTGCTGGCCGCGACGACAGGCACGCCGTGGGAACTCGATACCACCGGGTGTCTCCTCCTGCTGGAGGACGTGGGAGAGAGCCCCTACCGGCTGGACCGCTGCCTGACGCAGCTTCGGCTGGCCGGGAAGCTTCAGGCCGCCGCCGGGTTTCTCATCGGGGAACTGATCGCTTGCGAGGGGCCGCCTGGGTCGCCCTCCCCGCTGGAGGTCGTCGCCGAGCGGCTGGTTCCCCTCGGCAAACCCTGTCTGGCCAATCTCCCCTTGGGACACGGGCGCCTGCATCTCACGCTGCCGCTCGGTGTACAGGGGCTCCTGGACGCTGACGCGGGGGAGGTCCGAGTCATGGAATCGGCGGTGCAGTGATCGGGCCGATCAGGGGGCAGGAGCCGGGGCGCTTGCCGCCCCCGGGCCTTGGATGCGGCGCGGCTGAGAACGCTCGCCGAGGGCTGTGCACAGTGCGTGGGCGAACAGAGGACGATGACGCCGAGGACGTGGATCGGCTCCTTGGGTGGCGCGACCGCTTCCTCTACCGCCGGCGACCGCCCTTGCCAACCCAAGCACTGCTGCAGATGGCGGGACGACCAGCCCCCGGCAGTCGTGCCGCTGCGGCGGAGGGGGCGCACCACCACCAGGGAAAATATGAGCGGCGTGGCGAATCGGACGCGCGGCGCCAGTTGGCCTGTGGCGGCGGTATGCCCGAGGTGGCGTGCGCACCGTCCCGGGCCGCGGTGCCAGGCGTTAGCGCGGAGCGAAAGGGAAAGGCTCCGTGGGATCGGGCGCGTGCGGCAGGTTCGGCGCGGGGGTTCTGCCGGGCCCCTCCCACGCGGCAGCCCTGGCGGCTTGCGCCAATCGCCGCCAGAGCGGGCTTGGCTGCAAAAAAGGAAACTGCCTGCACGTCCGGTGTCTTCCAGCCGGCGGCATGCCCGGAGGCGTCCAGCGATGGATCTCGGTCTGGTCGGACTGCCGCAGAGCGGAAAGAGTACCCTCCTGTCCCTGCTCGCCGGCACCAACGCCGGAGGGCGGCTGGCGGTCGCCCGTGTGCCGGACCCTCGGCTCGCGGTGCTCTCCGACATCTTTCATCCCCGCAGGGTGACACCGGCGACCATGCGGCTTACGGAACTGCCGGGTCTGCTTCCGGGCCGGCTCGAAAAGGGCGAGCGCAACGCCTTCTTCGAGGCGGTGCGCAAGACGGATGCACTGCTGCATGTGGTGCGCGCCTTCGACGACCCGGGGACCCCGCATCCGGAGGTGACGCTCGATCCGTTGCGCGATGCGCGCAACATCGAGGAGGAATTATTGCTGGCCGACCTGGAGCGGGTGGAGACGGTTGCGGCGCGCCTGGCCAAGAGCCACGGGCGCGGCCGAGAGGAAGAACTGCAGCTGGCGGTCCTGGGCCGCTGCGCGGAGGGGCTGGGCGAGGCGCGTCCCGTCCGTTCGTTGGGGTTGACGGCTGAGGAACTGGGCCTGCTTGGCGGATTCGGACTTCTGACGGCACGCGGTGAGTTGCTGGCGCTCAACGTGGGGGAGGATGACCTTCGCTCCGGACGCCGCTTCGAGGGACTGGAGGCCTGGGCGGCGGCCGGCGATATTCCCCTTGTCACCTTCAGTGCGCGCGTCGAGGCGGAGATCGCCGGCCTGCCAGCTGAAGAGCGAGGAGAATTCCTTCAGGAGTTCGGCCTTACGGAACCGGGCACCGATCGCCTGGCCAGGGCGGCCTATGCGGCCCTGGGACTGATATCCTTCCTCACGGCCGGGGAGGATGAGGTCCGCGCTTGGCCGATTCCGGCCGGCACACCCGCGCGGCGTGCCGCCGCAAAGATCCATTCCGATATCGAAAGGGGCTTCATCCGGGCCGAGGTGGCCGCCTTCGCCGACCTGCAGGCGGCAGGCTCGTGGAAAGCGTTGCGCGACAAGGGGCTGCTCCGGCTCGAGGGCAGGGATTACCTGGTGCGCGACGGGGACATCATCGAGTTCCGCTTCCATGTGTGACCATTTCATCGGGGCAGTGCCGGGGGCGGCGGTGGTCGGGGCGCGTACTCGGCAGGCGCGGTGCGGTACAATTCTCCGGGGAGGGCATGGGCCTGTGGGCGCGGCATCGGGCCCTTGAGGCGCGCGGGTGCGCGCGTCGGGGACGGTGTGGGCGCTCCCTGCCCGTGCTGGGGGGGTCAAGGCTGCGCCTGCTCGGGCTGGGTGCGGTGCACGTGCTGTGAGCACCGGCCCACGACGGCTGCCCGCCGCCGATCGCGCATCCGGCCGATCTCTGGCCGCAATGCCTGGTCGCCGCACGCGTCTCCCGGATGCCGTCGTCCGCCGCCGGATGTGCCTATAATGGAGCGGGTGACCCACGGTGGTCGAATACTTGCTGCTGCCCGCGATCGGCCTCCTGCTGCTGGGTGGTCTGGCTGTGCAGTTCCTTGTGCAGGGTGTCGTCTACGGACCTCGGTCCCGCCGGGTGATCTCATTGCTCGGCATCCCGGCCGTGGTGGTTGGGGGCGTGGTGGATGCGTTGACCCACGTGCGGCCGCTCTGGGGTCGGGTGGCACTGGGCGGCATGGCAGCGCTGGCCTGCTACGTCGGTCTGGCCAGTGCTGCCGTCTTCCGCTGGCGCCGTCTCAAGCTTGCCGCGCTTGCCGGAGACTTGTCGGCGTTGCGGCAGCGGCTGGAGACACGTCGGCGAGAGGTGGAGGCGCTGTTCTGGGAGATGGCGGCCCACCCCGAACGGCCCTCCGCAACGCCCGCGGAGGTGGAATCCGCCGTGCGGGTGCCCGACGGCGCCGCTTTGTTGCGCGCGTGGCAGTCCGCCGATCCCGCCGAGGAGGCGAGCCGCGCTGCGCTGATCCATCAGTGGCGGGTGGAATTCGCGCGCTGCAGCCGGGCGGAGCTTCTCCGCAGGGCACGGGTGCTGGAGGCTGTGAGTCGCGACGTGCCCGAAGACCAGAGCGACACCCTGGGGGCACGGCTGGCGGCACTCTGGTCGGCCGTCACGGCCCTGCCCGAACAACGGTCTGTGGGGGTGGAGTCGCCGCGCGCGCGCTGGGATGACGCCCGTCAGGACGTCGCCCGGTTGCAGGCCGAAATGGCCGAGATGATGCGCCAGCACGGGGTGCTGCGCCGGCGCCGGCTTCCGCTCGACTGACCGATCCCCGAATCGGGAGGCGGGGCGCGGCGCTCCGCCCCGTCCCGCCTCAGGTGGTGGGCCAGCGGTGCCCCGTGCCCGTATCCCCTGCCGAGCCCTGTGCGCTCAGGAGCCGTTGCGCGTGTTCCAGCGCCACGCGGACCACCTGGCCACAGGCGCGCGACGGCACCGCGCCCCAACCCTCTCGGTCCACAAGCTCCGCTACGCCGAGTTCACGCGCGATCGCCGCCTTCGACCTTGGAGACAAAAGGGAGCGGTGCGCTGCCAACGGCCATCCCCCCGGGGATAGTCTAACCGGGTGCCGGCTCACTATGTTCAGGAAGCCGGCGCGGCGGGAGGGGGCCGCTCTTGGGAGTGATTGCCCAACTGGCCGCTGGACTTGCGGCCGTACTGCTGAGTTCCTGGCTGTTCACCAACGGTCTGGAATGGTTCGGTCTGCGCGCCGCCGTTCCGCACGGAGTGCTGGGCAGCGTATTCGCCGCGTTGGGCACCGCCATGCCGGAGGCTTCCATCGCCTTGTTGGCGGCGATCGCCACCGGATCGGCCGCCCGTGGGGTGGGGGACGCGGTGAGTATCGGTGCCGTGCTCGGGGCGCCATTGCTGTTGGCGACACTCGGGTTCGCTGTATTGGGCTTGGGCGGGTTTCGGGCCGGAGGCGGCACCGAGCTGAAGGTATCCGCTCGCGGATTGCGCCGAGACTTGGTGTTCTTTCTTGGTGCATTCGGGGCCTCTGGCGCGGTCGGGGTCCTGCACGCGCCCGCCGTCATCCGCTGGCCGGTCGGCGCGTTGCTGATGGCGGCCTACGCCGTCTTCGTCGGGCGCACGCTTGCGCAGGATGTGGCGCCGGCAGGGGCGGCTGCCTCTCCGCCTGCCCTGATCCTGGGGCGTCTGACCGGACAGGGGTCGGTTGCGCCTTCCTGGGCCGCCATTGCGTTACAATTGGGAGTCGCCCTGGGAATGATGCTCGGAGGCGCCGAGTTCTTCGTCCACACCCTGACCGACGTCTCGTTGCGTTTCGGCCTCTCGGGTTTCACGCTGGCGGCGCTGATCGTCCCGCTGGCGACCGAACTGCCAGAGACTCTCAACAGCCTGGTCTGGCTCAGGCAGGGCAAGGATGCCCTGGCCACGGGGAATGTGACGGGGGCGATGGTGCTGCAGGGCGCGGTCATTCCGGGTCTGGCGATGTGGTTCACGCCCTGGGCGTTCGGACGGGTCGAGGCGGTGGCTGCGGCTGTGGCCCTCCTTGGAGCGTTGACCGTCTTGGCGGGCTTCCGGGCGTATGGACGCCTGTCGCCCCGGATGCTGCTGCCTGTGGGTCTGCTGTATGTCGCCTTTCTGGGCTGGGTGCTCTGATCGTCCAGGCGGCACGTGCGGCGGCGCCAGTTCGGATCTATCCCGGTCGCAGGGGCCGCGCGCGTCTAGCTGCCCCGTGCGGGGTGCGTTTGACGGATGACAAGGGTCTCCACTATAGTGAAAGCTGTCGGGCGAATAGCTCAGCGGCAGAGCACCTGCCTTACACGCAGGGGGTCACAGGTTCGAGCCCTGTTTCGCCCACCAATTAGGGAATCGCTACGGCGCGGTAGCTCAGTCGGTAGAGCAGCGGACTGAAAATCCGCGTGTCGCCGGTTCGATTCCGGCCTGCGCCACCACAGAACCTTAGAGCCACAAGGCTTACAGAGAACGCCGCCGGGAAAGATTCCCAGCGGCGTTTCGCTTGGTGCATCAGGAGTGCAACACGTCCCGCGCGGTGCAACACCGCCGTCAGCGGGTGCCGTACAGCATCGCTTCCAGCCGGCCAGCCGCCTCCTCCTGCATGGTGGGCAGCACGTGGGAGTAGGTGTCCAGCGTCAGCGTCACGCTCGCGTGCCCCAGCCGCTCCGCTACAATCTTCGGGTTCACGCCCGCCAGCAGCAGCAGCGTGGCGCAGGTGTGCCGCAGGTCGTACAGGCGCACCTCCTGCGGCAGCCCAGCCGCCTTCAACGCCGGCTTGAAGTGCCGCGCGGTCAGGTTGGACGCGTGCAACGGCTCCCCGTCCTCCGCCGCGAAAACCAGCCCGTGGTCGTGCCAGCCCGCACCAGCCCGCACCTGCCCGCAGCCGCGCCTCCGCCTGTTGCACTCGGTGCAACACCAGCCCTTTCGCCGTGCTGGCCGGCAGCGGCACCGTCCGACGGCTCCCCGGTGTTTTGGGCTCCTCGAAGCGCCACCCGCCACCTTTGCGCGCGCGCACCAGCACCCGGCGCACCGTCGCCTTGTTCGCGCGCAGGTCCACGTCGTTCCAGGTCAGCGCCAGGTACTCTTCCGGCCGCATGCCCGTCGCCACCGCGAACGCGAACAGCACGCCCCAGCGGTCGTCCTGCGCGGCGGAGAGGAAGCGCGCGGCCTCCTCCTGCGACAGCGCGTGCATTTCGCGGCGGGTCTGCCGCGGCAGGTCTACCAGCGTGGCGACGTTGCGCGCGTCAAGGCCTGTAGGCGGAACCTCGGGGAAGCACGCGAAGGATGGTTGCGGTACGTGTGGCGGAATCCAGCGATAGCAGCACGCGCCAACCGCCCACACGAAGGCGGTGGGTGGCATGGCCCATGTTCTGCACCTCGCGGATGTCGCCGTCCTCGGTGGTTGACCACCCTTCTACGGCTCGGGCCACGCGGTCCTCCACGTCACGTGGCAGCCGGTCCAAGTCCTTCTCCGCATCATGTGCGATGGCAACGGCCCAGGGCGTCACCGCCGCAGCCAGCGGTCGCGTACCTCGGCCCACGGCCGGACGCGGCCGGCGCGGACGCTCTCCATGGCCTCTGCCACGGCGTCGCGCTCTTCGTCCGTCGCGGGCTCGTCGTCTTCCGGCAGAGACGCAAGGTACAGCGCCGTGCGGTCGCCGTCGCGCAACGCGCGCAGCAGCAGCGCCGCCCGGTCTGCGGGCAGCCGGTCCACCAGGGCGTGCAGGTCACGCTTCGCGTTATCGGCCATAACCGCCATGGTGCGTCGCCCCCGCCGCCAGTATACTGCGCCGCATGCCTGTGTGGGCCTGCGGGTGTCTGCGGGTGTCTGCGGCGGGCCGCTACAGCCCCACGGCCGCCGCAGCGTTCTCGCGGAACAGGTTGCCGTCGCGAATATACCGCCGCACCATGGGCAGGCTCTTGTGCCGAGTCTGCGCCGTAATCACGCGCTCGGACACGCCCGCTTCGGCCGCCGCCGTCGCCGACCCGGCGCGCAGACTGTGGCCGGCATACTGCGCGGGGTCCAACCCGGCCGCCTCGGCGCACCGCTTCACCACCAGGGCCACCGCCCTATCGGTCAGCCGCGCGGTGCTGCACTGCCCCCACCGATTGACGCCACGGAACACGGGGCCTGCCGTCACCTGCGCCGCGTCCAGCCACGCCCGCAGGTTGCGCACAGGGCACGTCGCCGGAGTGCTGCCGTAGGGGATGCCCACCTTCTGGCCGGCGCCCTCCTGGTCGGTCTTGCTCCGGCGCAGCGTCACCGTCAACCCGTCGCGGCCGAAGTCCAGGTCGGATGCGTCCAGCCCCACCAATTCGCCCCGGCGGAACGATTGCCGCCAGGGAGCCCGTGCTCGGCCTCGGGCTCGGGGTCGCCGGCCTCGCCGCCCTGCTGGCCGCCGGCCGGCTGTGTCTGGCGGGTCCCGCCCGCCGCGCAGCCGCCCTGGCCCTGCTGGCCGCCGTCCTGCCGGCAGGGCCGGCGGTCGTCGCCGGCACCGCCGCCGCGAAGGTCGCCGGCATCGCCGGCGGCAAGGTGGCGGTGCTCTCCGGTTTCCGGACGAGTCCCCCATGCCCCTGCGGGGCGCCACGGAGCATGAAAACGCGGTCGGAGCCGGAATGAGCAAGTTGAGCGCGGGGGCTTGCCCAGGTCGGTTT
>JAJZMB010000152.1 GCA_021803205.1 Bacillota bacterium
GGATCCCTGGCCTCCGGGACTGCAGCGCCGACGGCGATCGCCCTGCAGAACGCCATCACGTCCGGTGGCGGGACCGCGTTGATCCAGATCCGACCCACGAACGGCCAGGCCAACCTTGAGCTGAGTTCGGATGCGCTGAACGCATTCACCACCACGCAGGGGACCCTGCAGGTGCAGGTGGGAAGCGCCACGATCAGCCTGCCGTCGACCGACATCGCGCCCGCAACGCTGGCGGCCAACCCCGTGCTCCGCGGCGTCAACCTCGCCAACGCCCAGGTCAACCTGGGCATCCAGGTGACGACGCCTCCTGCGGCGATGGCGACCCCGGTAGCGGGATCCTCGGGCACCGTGACCGCTCTGTCCCAGGTCTACAGCTTCGATCTCCAGGTGACGACGTCCACGGGCCAGACGGTAACGCTTGAGAACTTCCTCAAGCCGATCGTCGTGCAGATGCCGTATGTGCCCACCAGCAGCACGGACCCCGAGCTGCTCGGCGCGTACCGCCTGGATGCGAACGGCGGCGCCCCGACTTACGTCGGTGGCACGGCCGACCCGGCGACCGACACAGTGAGCGTGGGGCTGACCCACTTCAGCCAGTATGTCGTCCTCCAGTTCCAACCCCAGTTCACCGATGTCCCGGCTTGGGCGGCACATGACGTCGCAGTGGCGGCGGCACACTTCATCACCAATGGCATCACTCCGACCGAGTTCGCGCCGAGCCAGCCGCTCACGCGTGCCGCCTTCGTGAGCATGATCGCACGGGCCCTTGGCCTCCAGACATCCACGTCCCCGACGGCCTTCCGTGACGTCTCGGCCTCGGCCTGGTACGCCGGCACCGTCAGCGCGGCGGTGCGGGCAGGACTCGTCACCGGCACCTCCCCCAGGACGTTCGATCCCAACGGTAACATCACGCGCGAGCAGATGGCCGTACTGCTGGAGCGGGCAGCAGGATACCGGGGCGACAACACAGTCCTCGCGCCCACGGATCTGAACTCTGCCCTCGCCCGGTTCAGCGACTCGTCGTCGCTCGCGCCTTGGGCATACACCGCCACGGCGTACGCCATTCACGCCCACCTCATCCGGGGGGAATCCCCAACCGCGCTCGATCCGCTGGCCGTGGCCGGGCGGGTTCAGGCCGCGGTGGTCCTGGTCCGGTTCCTGTTCGGGAGCAACGGCAACTGACCAAGACGGGGTGCCCAGCGCCCTTCAACCAGAACGCGGGTCGATCCCGTGCGGCTCCTATGGTGGCGGCAACTGGCCAGACGCAAAGCCGGAGGGGAGCTCTTCTCCCCCCTCCGGCTTTGCCGCAAAGAACTCAGCGACTCCTTACAAGTCAGTATTGAATTTCATCGGGCTAACGATTGGGCACAAACGTTCGTCTTCATGTAGGGTGTGGCGGCGGATGGCGCAATCGTCCACACGAAGCCGAGGAGTTCACGACCGGAGCCCTGACGACCTCCGGCTCGGGCTCACCGCACTCGGTCAAAGGTACACCAGACCCACCAAGCGGACCCGCCAGTGCCTGCGGTGCGTGGCGCCGGGTCTGCCCTCCCACCGATGGCTTGCATCGCGGCCCATGACACCCAAATCAAGCAAAACCCAGCCTACAGACGACGCCGAACACGAGCCACTACACTTTGGACACCGAATGACCCTGGACCTGCTGGAGACGAAGACTATGTTCGCGTTCTTTACGTTCGTCGCGGGCAACGCCGACTCGCCATCCGCCTTTTGTCCGCGGAACACCCCACAGTTGCCCGGGTCCTCGCCGCAGCCGCGGCGGCGTGGTCGTGCCTCAGCTACTCCACCTTTGGCGCCTTGTTCCTCATCAGTGAGAAGCCCCTGGTGGAAGTGGTCAATGCCGGATGGCTCATCGCGGTCGTTGCAACCCGGAGGCCTGGCGCCGGGCGCGTGCCCGGCGCGGCGCCCACGCGGAGGGCTGTCCCGCCAGCGGCTGTCCGCGGCTGGAGACGGCTGTACAGGCGTGCGAGGCCATCCCAACCCTCTCCGGTGCGTCCAACGGCGCGATGGCGGTCAAGGGCTGGCCCGCCCTGGAGAGGCAGACCGGGGTGGAACTGACCCACCTGGCGGCCGGGCGCGCCGCCGAGCGCTTCACCATGGCGGACATCACCACCCGGCCCCGGAAGGCGATCACGACGCCCGTCTGGAGCGGCATCGCGGAGGAGGACCGGCGGTACTCGCCCTTCGCGGTCAACGTGGAGCGCCTGGTGCCTTGGCACACGCTCAGCGGCCGCCAGCGATTCTACCTGGACCAGGAATGGATTCTGGGTTTCGGCGAGGGGCTGCCGCTCCACCGTCCCCCACTAGAGTTGGCGGCCTTCCTCAGCCCGTCAGAGCGCGCAGCCGTGCCCGAAGCCGCGAGCGTGACGCTCCGCTAGATCACGCCGCACGGCAAGTGGTCGATGACCAACGCGCCGCAGGGATCGGTGCAGCCTGTGGCGCACGCCCGCTCCGCCATCGACGGGAGCGTGCGCGATCCGATCTGGGGGTCCAACTGGGAAGACGACCTCGCCAGCGCGCAGTATCCTGGATTCGCCTGGACAATCGCGGGCTGGATCCGCCTGAGCCAATGATCCGAACCTTCTCCGCCCTTGGTGATCTGGCGCCCGCTGAGATCCTGGAATCCACAATGACCGGCGGCCGATGTTCCTCTACCCGCACCTGGAGGAGCGCGGATTCCGGTATCATACGCTGGACAAAGCGGATGGGTCCGCCTTTGTGCGTATCTGGAAGTCTGTGGACCCTGATCGGGCCGAGTGAATACCCGGATGCGGGCGTACAGGCCCGGAGGGAAGTTCGGTGAACAAGCGTGATGCGGCTATCGGCAATCAGTTTATTCCGCCAGATGCGGTCGCAGGGCTGCGTGCTCCCTTCATCTCGCCGCGTAAAGATTGGCTAAGCCCTGGTGATCCGGGTGCTTGAAGGCCGATGAGACGGTCGAGTGTCGTGCGCATCCAGGTGGACGCGTTGTTCCTGCGGCCCCCGTGACCCGCTGCGACCCGCGGGGGCCGCGCCCCCTTCTTCGCGCGCCGGAGCGCGACTCCCGGCTGATTCCGCTGGGAATACCGCGCACAATTGCCCGCCTCTCTGACCAGCCGGGGGAGGGAAACAACATGAGCGACATCTTCCTGGCCCGCATACGAAGTGTGCCCGCTGGCGGATCTTATCGTGTGCTGGTGGACCGTCTTTGGCCCCGGGGGGTGCGCAAGCGGGACGCACCGTGGGACGAATGGATCAAGGAAGTGGCTCCGAGTACCGAATTGCGACAATGGTACAGTCACGATCCATCCCGTTACGAAGAGTTTCGCCAGCGTTACCTCTCCGAACTCATGTCCGCAATGGATGACCCGGCCATGGTCCATCTGCTGGAATTGGTCCGATCGCGACCCATCACATTGCTGACGGCCACCGGAGACCTCCAACAGAGCCAGGTCCCGGTGCTTGCCAGTTTTCTACGAGCAACGACGGCTGGGATAACGACAGCGGCTGGTGGGCGCGCATGAGTGAGGGACTCGGATGGATGACCCGTTTCCCCGACGCACCGCATCATCGATATGCCGAACAACTGCAATTCCTAAAAGAATTTCCGGCATACACGACGGAGGCGGACGGCGACCGCCTTGCCCTCTGGTACTGGCGCGGGGACGCCCCCCAGCGTCTCCTGCTGCACGCCGCGCCCGGAGGGGTGACTGTTGACGGTGATATCGGTACCGCGCAACGCGTTTTCCATGTCGACGCCCCGTCGCTGCTCCCCATGGCCGCCCTGCCGGCCGAACCCCCCGCCCACCGCATCCTATACCGGCGCTACGCCGGGATCCGCCCGGTCCTATTCGCGGACGCGTTCGAAGGCATTGCCTGGACTATCCTTGGTCAGCAGGTCACCGTGGGGCTGGCCGGGAAGTTGAAGAGAAACGTGGCCACCCGCTATGGCTGCCGGATCGATGGCATATTCGGACCAGTCACTCTGTTTCCCCGTCCAGGTGCCCTGACAGCAATCTCCATAGATGATTTTCGCGTCCTGCACCTCAGCCGTCAGAAAGCAGAAACACTGCTCACCATCACGCAGAGTATGCACGTGGGACAATGGCGCCCTGACGTCCTCTACGAGCAACCGACTAACGCGGCGATCGCCGAGTTGCAGCGATTCCGCGGCATCGGGCAGTGGTCAGCCGAATACATTCTGCTGCGCGTGGTTGGCCATCCCGATGTGTTGCCCGCCGGGGATGTGGCTTTGCAACGCGCCTGGACGCGCCTCACGGGGGCAACAACCCGCCTGGGGGAAGCGGACCTTCGCCACGCTGGGGAAGCATGGGCGGGTTGGCGCAGCGATTTTGCGTTTTACCTGTGGTTGGACAACTTGGCCATCCGAGCGTCCAGGCCCACTCAAAATGCGCACTAGCGGCACTCTCCTAGTTATTCGCAAGCAAAGGGCCGTGAATCTTGAACGAGCAGGGATCGCGGGCGACGGGGCCTGTGGTTAACTGTTGCTGGCGGACGGGAGCAGCTCCTGGGCACCTCGCTGGACTGGGACCAGGAGGACATCTTCCACAGCTACAACCAGAGGGGCACTTCAGAAACGACCATTCAGACCCTCAAAGAGGACTGGGACCTGGACGCCTTCAGAAAGGACGGCTTTGATGCCAACGCCGCGGACATGCTGCTCCAGGGCATGGCCTATAATCTAACGCTGGCGATGCAGCAGCGGCTGGCACCAAAGGACCGGGCGGTGGTGCACACCGCGGCGACGATCCACCGCTGGTGATTCATCCTGCCGGCCGTCGTCGGCAGCCATGCCCGCTACTGCTACTTTCTGCGCCTGCCGCGGGAGGCCGAACACGGGCACTACGGCCAGGACTGCGCCGCCCTGACCGCACTCACGGCCGGCACCTGACCCCGCGCCTCGCTGACGCGGCGCCCCTCGGCCTTGGCCCGCCCTCCGTTGCTCCCAGCCCTCCCGCCAGCGACCAACCCCTCCCTCCGTTGCCCTCCTCTCCGCCAGAAACATTCGTTCAGACAACACCGCCAGAGCGGCTTGGCACCCCAGGCCCCGCACCCGTTCCCTGCTCCTCCGACCAATGCCCGCTCGGCCGTCGGCGAGCCGTCGTCCCCCCCGTCCCTGAGGCTTACATTGCGAATTTCAGGTTCAGTACGTCGGATGGAGCCGCCGGCAATCGGACGCCCGCGCCACTGGCGCAGGCGCTACCAGTTCTCCGCCTCGCGGTGGCGTTGTATTGACACCCAAGCCCACCGGGAATCGCGGGCAGCAGAACGACCTACCAGCCGTCCGCGGTGGCGAAAGGCCTGCCTGCTGGGCGGCGGCTCCGGGATCCCCCCCCCTCACGCCGGGGCGGGGCAGCATCAACAGGGCCCCGTGGGATCGCAGGAAGGCGATTCCTTTGGCGCGAAGCTTGTCAACCACGCGGGGTGGGCGGATGGTTCGGTTCCTGCACACGGCGGACTGGCAACTTGGGATGCCGGCGCGTTTTCTGGGCGATGAAGCGGCCGTCAGGTTCGCGGCGGCGCGGCTAGACGCCGTCAGGGCGCTGGGGCGGGTAGCCCGCGAGCGCGGGTGCGCCTTTGTCCTGGTCTGCGGAGACGCTTTCGACTCCAACCTCGTCGGCCGGCGGATGGTGAACCAAGCGGCCCGGGCACTCGCCGAGGCGCCCGTGCCGGTGTACGTGCTCCCAGGCAACCACGACGCGTTGGATCCGTCGGCCCTCTACCGGCGGGATGAGTTTCTGCGCTCCGCGCCGGGGCATGTCCACGTGTTGGAGGCCGCTGGCGTCGTCGAGGCGACGCCGGGGACGGAGATCGTGGCGGCACCGTGGCGGTCGAGGCGGCCGGCCGAGGACCTGGCCGCGGCGGCATGCCGGGACCTGTCGCCCGCCCCTGACGGCGTGGTGCGCATCCTCGCTGCCCACGGTGCGGTGGACGTCTTCGGAATGGGCGGCACCATCGCCCCGTCGGCGGTGCGGCTGGAGGCCTTGGAGCGACGGCTGGCCGACGGGGTCATCCACTTTGCGGCGTTGGGGGACCGGCACTCAGTGACCAGGCTGGGGTCCACGGGCCGTGTCTGGTACTCCGGCACGCCCGAGGCGACCGACTTCGACGAACAGGACTCGGGAAAGGCCCTGGTGGTCGAGGTGGATGCGGGGGCGTGCCACGTGGATCCGGTCCGGATCGGTCGCTGGCGCTTCCTCCGAGAGCGACGGGACGTGACGGGCGCCGAAGGACTCGATGCGCTGGCCTCCTGGCTGGCGGGGCTGGCCGACCCCGGCGAGACGGTGGTACGACTCGAGTTGACCGGAACGGTGGACATGAGCGAGCATGCGCGCCTCATGGGTCTCCTGCAAGAGTGGGGGGACGTGCTGGCGGACCTGCAGCGGCCCGATGACGACCGCGATCTGGCCGTGCTGCCGACCGCCGAAGACTTTGATCGGCTGCGATTGGGCGGCTTCGTCGCCGCCGCCGTCCGGGAACTGCGCGAACGGGCGGAGGGCGACGGCGAGGCGGCCCGCGCCGCGCAGGACGCCCTGAAGCTGGCGTTCCGGCTGGGGGTGACGGAGGCGCGATGAGGCTGCTGCGGCTGCGTGTCACCGACTTCGCCGGGGTGCGCGAGCGCGAGGTGGCCTTCGCCGAGCGGGGCGTCACCGTCCTGGTGGGACCGAACGAGACGGGGAAGAGCACGCTGCTGGCGGCACTCGATCTCCTGCTGCGCCTCCCGGACAGTTCGAAGGCGAACGAGGTGCGCGACGCTCAACCGGTGGGGCGCGACGTTGGGCCCCGCGTCGAGGCGGAGTTGACGACCGGTCCCTACCGCTTGGTCTACGCCAAGCAATGGCTCCGCGAAGCGCAGACGACGCTGCGGGTGACCGGACCGGACAGCCCGCAGACGCTGACGGGCCGTGAGGCGCACAACCGCGCCGAGGCCATCTTCGCGGAGACGCTGGACCGCACACTGTGGGATGCGTTGCGGGTGCAGCAGGGGGAGCTGTCCCAGGTGCCCCTGGCCCGCAGCGCCTCGCTCCAGGAGGCGCTGGACCGGGCCGCGGGGGGCGGCCTCGGCGGGGAGGACGAGCACAACCTGTTCGACCGCGCCGCCGCCGAGCGCCGCCTGTACCTGACGGAGGCGGGGCGCCCGACGGGCGAGTACCGCGACGCCCTCCGGGCCGCGAACGAGGCGCGAGCAGCGGCGAAGCAGTTGCAGGACCAGCTCCACCAGGTGGAGCGCCTCACCGCCGACATCCCCCGTCTGGAGAACAATGTTCAGCGTCTGCAGAGGAACCGGACGACCGAGATCCTGCGCCTTGAGGAGCTACGACAGCGGCGTGAGGCGACGCAGGCCCAGCGAAGCGAGGTCTCCCGCCTTGAAGCGGAGGCCACCCGGGCGGAAGCGTCCCACACGGAGGCCGCCAAGGCGGTCGCGGAGCGCGCGGCTCTGGTCGCCAAGGTCGAGCAGGCGGCGAAGGGGCTCAACGGCGCTCGGAAGCGCCTGGAGGACGCGCCGGACGTCGAGTCCCTGCGAGCGGCCGAGGCGAGAGCGCGGGAGGGCTGGCAGCAGGCACGGCAGGCGGCCGACACGGCCGGGAAGGCGGGGGCGGTGGCGCAGGCGGACCTCGGCCACCTCCGCGACGGAGACGCTTTGGCGACGCTGCGCGAGCGAGAGGAACGGGCACGAGCCGCGCGGGAGCGCCTGCGGGAAGCGGAGGCGGTGCTTTCCGCCACGGCCTCGATCACCGCAGAGCGGCTGGTCGGACTCGAGAAGGCGCAGACCGCGGCGGACAAGGCGGCCGCACAGCTAGAGGTCGCCTTGGCCCGGGTCGAGGTCGCGGCGCTCACTCCCATAGACCTGCGGATGGGCAGCGACCACTGCCGCCTGGCGGCCGGCGAGACGGCGGAGCGCAGAGTGTCCGACGCCCTGGAGATCGCGCTGCCCGATGTCCTGACGGTGCGCGTGCAGAGCGGCGGGGACGCCGAACGGCTCCGCCACGGTTGGGACAAAGCCCGGGACCAGTTGCGGCGACTGCTGGAGGACGCGGGCGCGGAGTCCGTCCCCGCAGCGCGGACGGCCCTGCAGGCACGGCAGGCGGCCGAGAGCACGAAAGCACTGGCGCAGAAAGACCTGAGGGACACGTTGGGGGACGAGTCCCTTGAGGATCTATCGTTGCGGCGGCAGGCCCTGAGCGAACGGTTCGCTGCCTATGCGGCCGAGCGTCAGGCCACTGTGGCGCTACCGGCCAGCGCCGAGGAGGCCGACCGGTGTCAGCGGGAGGCCGTGCAGGCGGAGAAGGCGGCGCGCGAGATCGCTGATCAGGCGCAGGCGCAGGACGCGCAGGCCATCGAAGAACTGCGCCGGGCGGAGCTGAAGGTGGCCGTGCTGCGCCGAGAGACGGAACTGGCCGAGGAGGCCAGGGCCGCGGCGCAACGGGCGCTCGAAGGGGCGCGGGCGGACGCCACCGACGCCGATCTGGTGCGGCGGCTGGAAGGGGCCGCAGAGGCGTGGCGGCGGGCCCGGGAGGCGCACGAGACGGCGAAGGCGGCATACGAGGGCCTGAACCCCGACCAGGTGGAGATGCGCTGGAAGAACCAGCAGAAGGTCCTGGACGGCATCGCCGAGCAGCAAGGGGCTACCCAGAGCGCCCTCGATGAGGCTCGTGGAGAGTTGCGCGCGCTGCAGTCGGACGGTCTGCAGGAGCGGTACGACGACGCAGAGCGTAAGGCCGAGCGCGCCGAGCGGGAGCACGCGCGACTGCAGCGCCTTGCCGACGCGGCGGATCTCTTGTTCCAAACCCTGAGGGCCCACCGCGAGCGGATGCTACGGAACTACCAAGCGCCCTACCGCCAGGCCATCGAGGCGATGGGCCGTACCGTGTTCGGCCCGGACTTCGGGGTCGAGCTGGATGACAACCTGGGGGTGGCACGCCGCACGCTTTCCGGCGAGACCTTGGACTTCCGGCTGCTGTCCACCGGGGCCCAGGAGCAGTTGGCGGTTTTGGCGCGCCTCGCGGGCGCCACGCTGGCCAGCGGGGACGGGGTGCCCGTCATCCTCGACGACGCGTTCGGCTATTCCGACCCGGAGCGCCTGGCGCTGGTCGGGGCGGTGCTGGCGGCGGTCGGCGACCGCGGCCAGGTGATCGTGCTGACCTGCTTCCCGGAACGGTATCAGAGCGTCGGCGGGGCGCACTTCATCCGCGTCGAGAGCCTCTCCCGGGTTCCCCGCCGAGAGAGCGCTACTGCCGCCTTGGAGGCGGCGTCCGCGAGGGAGCCGGGGTACGCGGGGGATGGAGAGGGCGCATACCCCGGTGGCGGGGTGAGAAAGCATGCCACCTGCCGGGAAGAGGCGGCCTCAGGTGGTCCGGCCGCTCCAAACAGCGCCGCCGTCGGTCGTGGTCCACAGCGCCCCGCCGGCAAGTAGCCACCCGTCCGTTGTGTTGTTGAGGAAGAACAGGTGGTTGCCGAAGAAGCCTACGGTGAACGGCAGCGGCGTACCTTGCCACACCCGGCCGCCGTCGACGCTGCGCAGTAGGACCGGCCGGGTCACCACGGCTTGGCCGGAGGCGGCCGGCTTGAGTACTTGCAGCAGCAGGGCGAAGACGGTGCTGGGAGCCACGAACTGCAGGGCCGGAGCACCCGTGTCACCGCTGAAGCAGCCCTTCGCCGTCCATCCAGTTGCGGTGGCCCCACCGCGCGCCAGCACCAGGCTGCAGCTCCCTGAGGTCATCCACAGACCCCAGACGGCACCCGACGGCGTGATATTCACGGCGATCAGGCGGTCCGGGTGGACCACCGTGGCCACGGAGTGCCAGCTCGTTCCGCCGTCGGAGGTAGCGAACAGGTTCGACGGCGGACAGGTCGAGGAGCAGGCGATCTGGGCGCCCCGCGCGATGAGCAACCCCTGGGCGGGACCGGAGAAGCTGATGGTGGGCAGGGCCGGAAGCCGCATGCCGGCCGTGACGGCCTTCCAGCTCCGCCCGCCGTCCGTGGTGTGCCAGAGAAGTCCCTGACCGGATTGCGGATCCCAGGGCTGGGTGGCGCCCGCCACCCAGCCGCTGTTGGTGTTCACAAAACTGACGTCGGAGAGGGCCGCGCCTGGAACGGAGAACACCACCGACCAGGAGCGCCCCCCGTCGGTGGTCTGCAGGATCGCCCCCGGGTCAGAGAGCGTGCCCACGCCCCAACCGTCGTCGGTGCTCAGAAACTGGATCGCGGCGGTCGGTATTGGAGCCGGCAACACCTGTGTCCACCGCACACCGCCGTCTGTTGAACGCAGCAGCGCCTGCCCGCCCAAGGCCCAGAACACCGGCGTCCCGCTGGCGCCGGCCGTGCCCTGCAGAGCGACCGGCCTGAACGTCGGCAGCGTGGTGGCCGTACTCCAGGCGCTGCCGCCACTGGTCGAGCGGACCATGCGGGTCTGTGGGCCGGCGCAGGCGGCGAGGTTGACGCCCCGCGCCACTAGTACCGTCCCTCCACCCGCCGCGACCAGCGGGCGCGCCACGTTGCAACGCCGTTGGACCGCGATTACCGGGGTCCAGGTCCACCCCCCGTCGGTGGTCTGGAAGACCGCGTCGGTGGAGCAGCCCGCCATGGCACAGGAGGAGATGGCCCAAACCGTGGCCCAGCCCCGAGTCGCGGAGGTGAACACCAGTGAACCCACGGCGCCAGCCGTCTGCCCTGGCTGTTTCAGCGGGAGGCTGCCCGCGATGGTCCAAGCCGTGCCCCCGTCGGTGCTTCGCACCACCCGTGTCAGGCCGGCGGGATCGCCGCCCGTACTGCCACCGGTGGGACCGGCCTCCAGCGCCCAGAGGTCGTGCCCGCGGCCAGTGATGGCGATCACCGGCAACCCACCGGGATCGCCTGCGGGGACAGCCAGCCAATGGCGGCCCGCGTCGGTGCTGTGGAGCAAGGTTCCGCTGCAGGCAGCGCCGCCGGACGACGCGCAGGTGGTCGTGCCGGCCCAGCCGGCGGCGGAGGTGAAGTACAGGGTATCGAGGCCGTCCGCCTGAGGATCCACGACGCCCCAGTGCCGGCCGCCGTTCACGGTGGCCAGCAACGCCTGGCCGTGCAACTGCCCGGGGCGTGGGCGACCGCAGGCGGGCACTTCCCCGGCCGGCACCGCCAGGGCCCAGCCGTTGCTGGGGTCTGAGAACACCAGGCCGAGCACGGCGTCGGCACCCTGGTACTGCACGCTCCAACTGGAGCCGCCGTCCCTGGTAGACTCGATCACGCCGCCCGAGTCGTGGGGATTGTTCCCGCTACAACCGGGCCCGATGGTCCCGGCCACCCAGCCGTCCTCGGCGGTGGGGAAGGCAGCGGCCCGGAAGTTGGCATCGGGCAGGTAGTTGGGGGGAGGGGTCATGGTGGCGGGCGGACCCATCTGCACGCTCAGGGCCTGGATGGCGTTGAAGGAAGCGGAGTTGGTTGCCGCGGTGGAGGGGGACCGGGAGACCACCGCCGTGGCCGGCGGGGTCTCGGCTGCGCGGGGCGCGGCGGCCGGACCACCGCAACCGGCCGCGAGGATCCCGGCCAGCGCGACGGCACCCCAGCAACGGGCCGAACGGGAGGGCGGGCGCACGCGCATCACCACGGGAACCAGACGTATGGCGCCACGGGGCGGTTCCGGAGGGGCCATCCTTCGCGGACGCGCGTCCTGACGCGCGTCTCCTCTTGCTCGGCGGTTCACCCGCGTGGCCTCCCTTCCCCAGCGGAACGCATAGAGATTCGCATACTCGCACCCCAGGCCTCCTGCTGGTTCCGGGGGCCACCCGCAAGCGCCGGACCTCACCCTCTAGCACCGGCGCGGGCATGGGATGCGCCGTGCGACTTAGAAACGACGCGCGCTAAAGCCTGCTGAAGCGGGCCCGGCCGTCGCGGTCGCCACCTTCGTCACGGACGACCTGATGGCGCTTGCCCGGTTCGCCTGGTGGTGGTGCGTGCAGCACGGCGCGCGGCTCCACCGCTGTGCCGCCTGCCGAACCCCCGCCGCGCAGCAGCGGCGGCGCCGCGCCCAAGAAGCAGGCGCGGAGGAACGCCGCGTCCAGGACGCGGTGCGCCAGCGCAAGCGCCACTTCTTCCGCGTGCACGAGCGCGAGCCGAACGCCGCCGAGGTGCGGGAACTGGAGTCGCGGCCGGTCCGGTCTCGCGCCAGCGGCCCGTCGACGTGCCGCTGATGCCTGGTCTTCCCCCGTCGTGCGTGGTGTGTTTTTAATGTTCGGGGTCGCCACAAAAAGGGGAAAGCAGCGCAAAACCTGGGAAGACCATGCACTGCCCTGTTCCTGCAAGCCCTTGGAACTCTTCGTGTTTCACTGGTGGGCCCGGTGGGACTCGAACCCACGACCCGCCGATTAAGAGGTGTCCGACGGCCCCTTCTGGCGGGTTCTGGTGTTCGCTGCGATTCGCGAGGGGACTGCGCTGCAAGGATTGTCGCGTTCGTTTTGTTCGGTGTCCCCCGGAAAAGCGGGGCTCGTTCGGCGGAAAGCAGTAGCAAATGCGGTAGCAAGCCGACGATGCGAACACCGCGCCAGTCATGCTCTCCGACCGCTTCTGGCCGCATCGTGTCATCCGGAAGCGCCAGACCCAAGCCGCGGCCGCGCCCGCGCAGCGTCCCCCGGTACCGAGGTCAGCCCGGGGACGGCGACCGGCTCCATGCGCACGGCTCGGACCAGGCGATCGCGGAAGGGCGATTCGTCCTACCCGGACCACGGTCTGTCGCCCAGCCGGCCTTTAGTGTAGCGTGGTCCTGGGGAGGACCCCACGAGGCACCCGCCAAGCAATTCAGGGACTCGGGCCTCAAGGATGGCCGCTGGTGGTGGGATGGTGTTAGCCGCAGAGCGCCGCGCGCACCGTGGGGTCGGGCGCGCGGCATCCGGAGTCGCGATCTTGTTGCTGATGGCCGTCCTGGCGGGCTGCGCGGCGCGCGCTAGCCCGCCGACGCCGGCCGTTGGATTTGACGCCCCCATCCGTCAGGCCCTCGCGGCCATCTCTGGCCAGACCGGCGTGCCCCTCCAAGCACCCTCTGATAATGTGGAGAATCTCGACGGCGGGACCCCGCCCGGCGTTCCGCTCGGCGCGTGGGTGCGCGCCGAGCGCCTCGCATACACCGTGGCGGTCGGGCTGTGCGCACCGGCGGCCGGGTGGCAGCAAGTGGTGGCCAGCCAATGTGACGGCAGCATCGCCAGCATCGTCGCCGGCTTCCGCTTCGGTGGCACAGCCTACCAAAGCCGGGCGACGGCGCTGGCCAGCCTCGCGCGGCAGGAGCCCAGCGGACCTGGCGTCACGGTCCAGTTGGGCGCGGGATTGTCTGCTCTCAGTTGGGATGGCGGCGTCATCCTCGATTGGCACAACGGCGGCTGGACTTTCAGCGTGGACACCGCCCTCTGCCCGATTGCGCTCGGCGCGCGCACGGCGAAGCAGATGGCGGCAACGATCGCGGCTGCCGCCAGGGCGCCGGGATTGCCGGCCGGCCGGGGGACGCTGGTGTTTCAAGCTGCCTGTGGCGATTCGAGTTCAGCCAACACTCGTGTGTCCTGGGTACGGGGCGTCGATGTGTATTGGGACAGCGTCATGGGCTACCGCCCCGCCACCGCACTGTCACTGGCCCGTGCGGAGCGAGTCTACCCGTGACCACGATGTCCCAGAGGCAGGTGGTGTCTGGCGTTTCAGTCATCCATGGCCTGGGGCTCAACCCGCCTCCGGGCGGCGCAGCGGCGACGCAGCAGCCACCCCGCACCATCACCCGCGCGGCCAAGGACCGGGCCCGCCCGTACACCATCATCAACAACACCGTGTTCAACGGCCGCGGGCTCAACCGGAAGGCCAAGGGCCTGGCGGGCTACTTCCTGAGCAAGCCGGACGACTGGCGCATCAGCGTCACCGACCTGGTAGCCTGGGGCGGCGACGGCGCCAAGGCAGTCTACAGCGGGCTGCGCGAGCTGGTCGCCGCCGACTACGTCCACCGGTCCGCGCTGCGGGATGCCGCCGGGCGGTTCCGCTGCTGGGAGTACGTCGTTTACGAGGCGCCGCAGCCACTGCGTCAAAACGGCGAAGTGGACGGACCCCTTGGGGATCAAGCATCCCATCCACATGCCGGTTCGCGTCATGCAGGGAACGCAACGCAACCAGATAACGATCCGGACCAAGTACTGAGGGATAACAAACAACGGACGGAGGCGAGCGGAGAGCCAGCGGGGCTCGAAGGCCCCCGTCCCGAGGCACGTAGGGAGGGTCGTCGCGGAGACCGAGCGGACGCCGGCCGTGCCGGCGCCCGGTGATGTTGTGGTGGACATGCAGCCAGGCGGGCCCGACAACGCCCCGAAGCCCCGGTCAGGGCGCGAGGCCCTGCGGGGGCAGGAGGCGCAAACTGTGACCGCACCGTGCACCGTGACCCGCTTCCGCGTAGTGACGGTGTTCGATATCGCCAGCACCGACGGCGACCCGCTGCCCGCGCACCCCTGCCAGGCAATCGCCACGAGCAGTGAATGCGGCCACAGGCTCCTCCCCCGTCTCCTCGACGTGGCGCGCGGCGAGGGAATCACCGTCCGCCAGGCCGCCCCCGGTCTCGGCGCCGCGCACGGCGCCTGCGTGACCGCCGAGCACGCCATCGCCCTCGTGTCGGGGATGTCCGATGACCAGCGCGCCAAGACCCTGTGCCACGAACTCGGGCACGCGCTACTGGCGCATACCTCACCGGCCGCGCGAAGAACAGGAGGCGGAGGGCTTCGCCCTCCTGGGCCTGGCGGTTGAAGCCGCGCACTGGCGGCAGTTCGCCGAAGAGAACCGGTGGCGGCTCAGCGCCTGACGACGGCGGCAGGGTTCATCGGACCCAGCGCCAGGCAGCCGCCGCCCCCGGCGCTTCACCCGCGGCCAGAGCGCCCCGGGGGTACCCCACCGACGGGGGCCCGTTGCCCCCGGACCCCCCGGGTGACGGAGGCGCCCGGCTCTCTTCCCTCTGGGGATAAGTGCGTCGCCAGGCTTGTGGATTCCGGTTGTCGGACCGCCCCTCGGGGCCTTCAGTCTACTCGTCTCCGCCTCGTTCCCCGCCAGGGTCCGGCTGCGGCTTATCCTCCATCGCTCCACTCGTCCGGTACATCCTCGCCCGCCACGCGCCCCGGCAGGTCTTCTCCCGGTTCGTCTCCCTTGGGCTCGCCAGGGACGGTCCGAAAAAAATGGCGCCCCACAAAAGGAAGGGGTTCCATTGTTCAACCATGTCGCCTTGATCGGTCGCCTGACCCATGGTACCGAGGTGGGCGTGCTGCCCAACCAGCAGAAGGCCCCCGCGTGCGCTTCACACTGGCCGTGGACCGGGACTGCGAGGTCGGCGGCGAGGTGTCCGCCGACTCTTGGCCGGTGGAGGCGGCGCGGGAACACGCCACCAGGCCACCAGGCTTGCCCCATACCTGACCAACGGCCGCATCCTCCTTTGCGCCGGATCGGCACACGTCAACACCGACCGGGGCGAGGACGGGCACTACCGCGTCTTCCCCTACGTGAACGCACGGCAGGTCCGGTTCCTCGACCGGGCGCCGCGCACCGAAGACGGGGAGTAGGCGGGCACGGCGAGGGCGGGGGCCAGGCCGCCGGCCCGGTTCCCCGTCACAGAACAGGAGCGACGTGGCGTGCTGCAGTCGACCATGCGTGATGACCGTGAGCAGGAGGGCCGGTTTGTCGGCCGACGTGACCTGCACTGCGGGGACGGGACCGAGCTCCGGGTGAGCGGCCGGTGCGTGCCGGTGCGTGTGGAGTGGCAGGACCGGCACGGCTGGGTGCTGTTCACTGATGACGACACCGTCCGGCTGCCGCCGTCCTCGGCGATGCTGGCGCGCATGCCGCACTGACCGCGCTGAGGGCACCACACCCAAACGTCCGGGTGGACACTCGCCACACCGGCGACACGCACGCGCGCCGCCCGGAACAGTGTGCCAGCTTACGGTTGCGAGCCCGACGGCTGTCGTATCGTTGACGAAAGTGTCGGCGTGTGGCCGCCGTGACGCATCGCGATGGGATCTACGGGCAGCCGACGGTGAGCGAAGGGTTGCCCGACCCGCCCGTCATAACGCGGCCGTTCGAGGAGGCCAAGGGTGGAGCGGATCAGCATCATCATCGCGGCCCGGAACGAGGAGAACGCCCTGCCCACCCTCCTGCGGCGGTTGAAGGAAATGGACTGGGTGGAGGCTGGGTGGCCGGAGTCCGCCAACGTGCTGCTCGCCGATGGAGGCAGCCACGACGCGACGCCGGCCCTCGCCCAAGCCTCGGGCTGCGTGGTCGTGCGGGCTCCGGGTACGCGCGGGGCGCAGTGGAACGCGGCAGTACGGGCGACCCAGAGCGAAGTGCTCTGGTTTCTGCACGCGGACACGCTCCCCCCGGTGCAGGCGCCTCGCTTGATACGCGAGTCCCTGCGACTGCCGGGCATCATCGGCGGTGGCTTTGCCCTCCGCTTCCACCCCACCTGTGCAGCCCTGCGTGCCGTCGCGTGGGGTTCAGACCTGCGGGCGAGGCGCCTCCATATCTTTTTCGGCGACCAGGCGCCGTTCGTCCGCCGCCGCGCATTTGAGGCCGCGGGCGGTTATCCCGACGAACCGTTCATGGAGGACCTGCTGCTGAGCCGGCGGTTGCGCCGCCAGGGGCGACTGGCGTGGATCGCGACCCCGGTGACGACCTCTTCGCGCCGCTTCCTGAAGGGCGGC
>JAJZMB010000171.1 GCA_021803205.1 Bacillota bacterium
CGGTACAGAACGTCGGTACCAGAGCATCCTGCATGGATTGCGCCGCTCGAAGCTCAGATTCCAGCCTCTTGCTTGTCCTTGCTCCGTCTACCGCCGTCCACGGGGCGCATGTTCGTATCCGTGGGTTTATGGATAGGCTCTAAGCCTATCAGAGGTCTTCTACAACCGGCGCCGCCTGCACTCGACCCTGGGCTATCGGAGCCCCGAGGCGTTCGAGCGAGAAGAGGTGAGCGGGCACCCGCCAGTGTTGGCGGCTTCAGGGTGACGCTACCTGGGGCAGCGGGTCCCCGTTCGGGGTCTCCAAGTGACGCACCGGGCCGTCCTAACTGCGGGGTGGGCTGGGACGGCCCCTCTCGATCTACCGCATTGCAGTCCCGCTGCGTGCTCCGCTACCCTGTTCTGGCGGCCGCGAACGCTTTCGCGGCCGGCGCCACCCGGCGAGGGAGTCCGTTTCCCGCCTCAGTCTCCCGCTTCCGCTTCGTCCCGTGGCTCCGCGGGGGCCTGTCCACGAAACCTGGGAAAGACCAGTAAGCACCCTTACCGGGGACCCCTGGCATGGCGCATGCGCCGTGGACGCCCGCCCATGGTCGGCGGGCTTACGGTCGGCCACCGGCGTATTGGAGTATCGTCGGTCGCGGACGGGCGCACATCGCCTACCGCTCCGGCGGCAGGCTGGATCGACAGGAGGTCAGCGCGGATGACACGCCGTTGGTGGCGGCTGATCCCGGCAGCTGCGGCGTTCGGCGTCGATGCCGCCTCCAAAGCGTGGGCGAGATCGACGTTGAGCCATGCGGGTACGGTCTGGCTGTGGCGACCGTGGCTGTCCCTGCGGCTGCTGTATAACGCTGGCGCGACACTCGGGATCGGGGCGGACCACTCGTGGTTGATCACGCTCCTTTCCGCGCTGGCCGTGGGCGCCCTGGTCGTGCTGGTCCTGCGGTGCGATCGCGGCAGTGCCGGACTGGTGCTGATGCTGGGCGGTGCCGCCGGCAACCTGAGCAGCCGCTTGAGCCAGGGCGCCGTCACAGACTTCATCCACGTGCGGTTCTGGCCGGGGATCTTCAATCTGGCCGACGTCTTCCTCAGGGTTGGCGCCGTGCTTTTGGCTTGGTCCATCTTCCAAGGGGAGTTGGGCATGGGTGGGCACGAGGCGCTGCGACGGGACCGGCCCGTACCCGGCCAGGGCATGGTGGCGGAAGCCGAGAGATCCGGGGACGGACGGTGAACAGCATTGGCAGCGACGACGACAGGCGGGCCGGCGGCGGGCGGGGCCGAAGAGGAACTGGTGGTGGAGGGCTTTCACTGCACCTCCTGCGCCCAGGCCGTGGAGCGGGCGCTGGTCCGCCGACGCGGGATTGACCGGGCCCAGGCGACCTTCGCCACCGAGACCATCCGGGTTGGCTACGACCCCGCCGCGACGAGCGTCGCCGAGATCAAGCGGATCATCGGGGATGTGGGCTTTCGCGCCTATACCCAGGCTGAGGCCGCCAAGCTGCGCGTGTCTCCCCAGGAGCGGGACCTGCGGCGGCGGCGGCGACGCACGCAGATCGGCTGGGCACTGGGCGGCCCCATCTTCGCGGCGATGATCTACGGCTGGGTCCGTCCCCTGCCTGGCGACACGGTCTGGGTCATGGCGGCCCTGACCACGGTCCTGCAGGTGTGGCTCGGCCGGGTCTTCTACGGTGCCGCGTGGCGTGCGCTGCGGCATGCCCACGCGGTGACCACAGACGTGCTCGTGTCGCTCGGCGCGGGTGCCTCCTATCTTTTCAGCGTCGCGGGCCTGGTGCTGGGTTGGCGTCCCCTGTTCTTCGACACGTCGGCCATGGTGCTCGTGCTCATCACGCAGGGTAACTACCTCAAGGCCCGGGCCACCACCCATGCCCTGGAGAACCTCAAAACCCTGGCCCGCCTGCAGTCTCGCGGCGCCACCGTGGTCAGGGACGGGCGTGTCGTGGAGATGGCGATCGACGGCGTGATGGTCGGCGACCGCGTGCTGGTGGCGCCCGGTAGCCGCATCCCGCTGGACGGGACGCTGCTGGGCGATGCGGCCGAGGTCGAGGAGGGTACGCTGACGGGAGAGGCCACACCTGCCCTGAAACACACGGGCGACCCGCTGTGGGCCGGCACGCTGAACGTGGGCGAGCCGCTGGAGATGGAGGTCAGCGCGGTCGGGGAGGATATGCGTCTGACGCGGGTCATCCGTCTCGTTCTCGCCGCGCAGGCCGACAAGGTCCGGGCGGTGGAACTCACCGATCGCCTCAGCCGCTTCTTTGTACCGTTCGTCCTGGTACTTGCCGCGATCACGGCAGCCATCTGGTTGCACGAACCGGCGCAGGCCCTGACCCGCGCGGTCGCCGTCCTGGTGATCGCCTGTCCGTGCGCGCTGTCCCTGGCGCCGGGCACCGCGGTTTCGCAGACCACGGCCCGCCTGGCCGACTTCGGTGTGCTGGTGACCCGGGCCTCGGCCCTGGAGCGGCTGGCCGAGGTGCGCGAGGTCGTTTTCGACAAGACCGGCACCCTGACCCTTGGCCGCCTGGCGTTGGTGGGCGAGCCGGATCCCGGCTGGCTTGCGGTGGCCGCGGCCCTGGAAGGTCCG
>JAJZMB010000020.1:0-2234 GCA_021803205.1 Bacillota bacterium
CCCTCCCCAGCTCAGTGCCCTCCAACGCCAGGTACTCGACCTGCTCGGAGTCCCTGAGACCGCCTACACCGCCTGACCAGCCCTCCCCCTACCCCACAGGAGGATGGGGGAAGAAATCGCCCCCGAGATGTGCGGAAAGCGGGCGACATGGATGCGCAAGCCCAGATTCACCACATTGCCGGATCGTCCAGCGATCTGGTCAACCTCCAAGCCGTATGCAGGCGCTGCAACATGGCCGATGCTCAGTCGAAGTTCACACCGGTCGGGCCCGGATTGCCCGAGGCCGAGCTGGCCATGGAACTGGAGATGCGATGGTCGTCGGCGACGCCCTTGCGGCCATGCGACGATGATGTCTCATGGAAGGTGCGGTGGCGGGCGCTCCATCGGGAAGCGCCTGCCGCGATCCAAGGGGAAACTCCCTCCACCGAGAGGAGACGCGCCCCTTAACGTTATGCGGTTCCGCGCCCTTGGCCGTGCGGGGTCAGCAGTCTTAGGAGCGTCGCGTACCCGCAATCCAACCGCCGCGCCGCCTCCGACCGGCTAATGCGCCCGGCCTCCAGGTCCGTGCGCACCTCCGCCCACTGCTGGGTGAAGCCGGCCCTGGCCGTGATGGGCGGCCGGCCGATGTGGACGCCCTGGTGCCGCGCGCGATCCATGCCGGCCTTCACGCGCTCGCTCAGGACTTCCAACTCGAACTCCGCCAAGGACGCCAGCAAGTTGAGCAGGAGCCGGCCGAGCGCCGTCCGCGTGTCGAACCCCTCCCGCGCGCTCACGAAGCCGATGCCCTGCGCCTCCCAGACGGCCAAGGTGTCGCGCATGTGCTTGACGCTCCGGAAGCAACGGTCGAGCTTGAAACAGAGGACGGTCTGGAACCGGTGCTTGGCCGCGCCGTCCAGGAGCTTCCGCCAAGCGGTGCGGTGCAGCGGATCATTGGCCGGCGCATGGTCTATGAACTCGCCGACGATCTCCCACTGCTGGGCGCGGGCGAAGTCGCGCAGGGCGAGGAGCTGCGTCGCCGGGTTCTGATCCCGGTCCGAAGTCGAGACCCGTGCATACGCTACCTTCAGCGGGACCACCTCCCGTCACACGTTCGGGACGTCTACCACCAGCGCCAGGGCGGGCGCGGTGCGTTCAGCAGCGCGGTGGCGATGATCGCCAGGGCCAGGACGACGAGGGCGGCGCTCATGCCGGCCGCCCTCGCTTCTTGGGCGACCGTGCGCCCGCACCCGCTCCAGAAGGCTGCTGGAGGGCCTCAACCGGCTCTGGTGCGGGCATCGGGGGGACCACTTGCTCCACGGACACCCCGGCCGCCTCGGCGATCTTGCCGATGGTGGTGGCCACGAACGCGTCGTCGTTGATGAAGCCGCGCAGGTGCTTACCAGACCGCTTGCACACCAGGCCGATGGCATGCCGGCCCCGCTTGCTGGTCGTGACGAACATGGCCAACGGCTCCTGGCACAGGGGGCAGGGAATCTGGGTCGGGACGCTGGGAATCGGCATCGGGACCACCTCCAGATTGGAACCACTACACGGCGCGGTGTACTGCCCCGCGGCTCTGGCCGGCCGCCCACTCGGCGCAGACCAGGGCCAGCGCGGCTCCGCGCCGGTTGGGGTCGTCACCGACCACGCGGCCCAGAGCCTGCTCCACCGCGCCATCCACCGCCTGCCGCTGCTCGGTCGTGCAGGCGAAACTGATGCGGTCGAAGGCCAGTCGCTGTTGCGGGGGGCGCGGTCGTCCAGCCAGAAGCGGGCCAAGTGGAGCACGTCGGCCTGGGTGGCGCCGCGCAGCAGGCGGTGGCCGTTGCGGGGACCGGGGTTGAAGATGGCGCAGCCCAGGAGTTCCCCGCCGCCGAAGACGCCCAGGGACAGTCGCACGGCCGAGGCGGGGGCATGGAGGTAGTGGCGGGCGCGAACAAGTTCGGCCGCCACCCGCTGAGGGATGGGGGCCACGACGAGGTCCTTGGGTTGGAGCGCCGGGGTCGGCTCTGCCCCGCCTCCTCCGCCCTGGTCGGGCGGCGTGCATCTTGGTACACCACCGGCGCGCGCTTTCTCTTCGCCGAGTCGATCATAGGATTCCTGCTGTCGTTGTGGCCGCATCGCCGATCGTCACTCGCGCTGGGTCGGAGGCGCGGGGCGGCTTGGTGTTGGCGCTGACATTGGTTGAAGTGGATTTCCAGGACTCATCGAGGTCCGACGCGACACCACGCCGCCCTTGCCGGCGAGCCTCTGTGGGC
>JAJZMB010000020.1:2244-74524 GCA_021803205.1 Bacillota bacterium
CCACTCGCCGGCAAGGGCAAGGCTCCGCCGTCGTGACGTCGCTGCCAGTGCACCCAACGAAGTCCGACAGTAAGGCCGGTGAACGCTCGCACGAATCCCGACGCCAACAGCTTGGCCATGTCGGCGCTGGAGCACATCCCGGCCAACCGCCGCCAGGTGCGCCGCCCAACGAGCGACTGTCGTGGCCGCCGTCGGGTCGGCCACGGTCTCGACGATCACCACCGGCTGGGGGCGCGGCCTGGCCATGCCCTCAACGTGCGGGAAGGGGCATCCAAGCCGCATTACTCGCCTTCCGCGTTGCCGGCCTTGCGCCGCAAGCCCTGTGGGGCCCCGCCGGCACGCTAGTGTGGCGGGGGAGGGATGACCCAAGGCGCGGGGCTTCCGAGTGTGGGTGGAGCCGGACCCGGCGACGAGGCAGCCGGCGGCGCGGGCCGCACGCCTCACCGCCGACCCCGGCCGCTTCGCCCCCCGCGTCCCCTGGGCCCAATCCGAGGCGGACCCGGAGTGGCCCCTGGGGGCGCCCTGGACCTTGCTGCTGGCGTTCCTGAATCTGGAGCGTCGCGTCCCTCCATGGGACTGGCCGACGCATCAGGAGATCGATGTCTTCAAACCGAACCGGGACGACTGGAAGCGGTTCCAACGCGACGCGGGCGCACCATATCTCCTCACGCGGGATCAAGGGCATCCCTTGTTGTGGTTTCCGTCCGCCGACGGGGAGATGTACGGGTTCCTGTTCAACTTCGGCCTGCAGCTCGGGCAGTGGCATTGGAGCGTGCCCGGCACCGAGCGCGTCGTCCGCGACCCCGAGACAGGCGGCACCATGATCATCATGGGCGAACGCCACCCGGAGGAGCCGGACGGCAAGACCATCCGCGAGTTGCAGACAGAGGCGCCGCCGGGTTTGTTCGACGTGGACACCACCCAGTTCCGGACGCTGAAGGAGGCCCTGGATGGCGAACTGCGACACCATCCGGGCGACGAACGCAACCGCTGCCGCTTCTTCGTCTACCCGGCAGCCGCAGAGGGGCATGGATTCGGCAAGCCTTACGGACTCCAGACGCTGGAGGCACAACGACAGGGGCTCGCGGCCCTGGCCCGGACCTGGTTGAGCCCTCACCCGGCTCTGTGGAACGTCTTCGTCACCCACGCTCGGAGGAGGGAACTCGGCGGCCACGCCAATCCTGAGGAGGGCGACCGCAAAACTGAGGATGCACTTGCGGCCATCCCGGCTGCCGAGCGCTTCCGCCGAACATGTGCACAAGCCGGCGGCAACCCGTTGCAGCCCCTGCTGGACCGTCTCCGGCCAGCACCGCAGGCCGGGTACGCCACCTCCCCTCGGGTGCTCCCCGCCTTGCAGGTCAAGGCCAGTGGGGGCCGGGAGGCTGGGGCCGCCGGGACCTCCGGTCTCTCGGCAAAGGGTGTCGAGGTCGGCCGTCGACACCGGGAAGCGCAAACGGCGGCAGCGAAGCGTCGCCTGGCGCGCGCGTCGGGCGTGCAAGAGCTCCTTGGCACGACCGACCTGTTCGCGACCGTCGCCCAGCAGATCATGTGGGCTGTCCAGGTCGGCGTGACGGTGCGCGCCTGCCCCCACCCGGGCTGCGGCCGGGCGTTTGTCCCCGAGTCCGGCAAGCATCGGTACTGCGCGGAGCACCGCAGCGGCACCGCGCGCTCGCAACGTACCCACAGCCGCCGTTCCCGTGAGGAGGGATGAGCCTGCCCTGCCGCTGGCCGTGTGCCGGGTCGAGCGCGTGCTCACGTCGTTCCGCTCCGCCCGCGCTCCGGCGGCGTGCGGTACCCGATGACCCGGCCGTTGTGCACGATCGGCACGACTTCGCCGCGCTCGGCCATCTTCTGCAGCGTGAACCACGGCAACGCGCGCGGCTTGCGCGGGTCGCGCGACGGGCGCATCTCCAGCGTCGGGTCCCAGGGGCAGGGCACCCAGCCCCCGTCGTCGTCGGGCGGGCTGCCCGTGCCGGACGAGCCCTGTTCTGGACCTGCGGACGCCCCGGAAGTGCCCGCCGCAGAAGGGCTGCCGGGATCGGCACCGCCGTTTGAGGGGATAGCACCGGCCGTCCCCATCCCCTCAATCGTGGGTATCGTGCCCGCTTCGCCCTGTGCGCCAAGGCCGCCGGCCATGCCCGCACCCTCGTCGTCGGCACCCACGGCCGCCCCCAGACGCTGCCGGCCTTCGCGGATGTCCTTCGCGAGCTTGCGCATGCCGGGAGCCCGAGCGCGGCGACGACCTGCTCCAGCGTCCAATCGGCGGCGAGCATCTGCAGTTCGAGGCGGCGGACGGCCTCGCTGCGCTGCCCCTGGGGCACGCCCTCGCGGAGGAGGTCCAGGTCGTACGGCAGCCAGCCGGCGTCGACGAGACGGCCGGCCTGGTCGGGGCCGCGGTCCCCGGTCGCTGCCAGGTAGGCGGCTCTGGGTAGCAGCACGACGCTGGCCTGGGCCGCCGTCCGGAGCTTGCCTGACATCGCGGCCAGGACGCTTGCCGGCGCCCGCGTGAACCCAACTTGCCAGGGGCTATGGCCGGGCAGCCAGCGATAGGCGCCTTCCGGCCCGACCGACGGTGGCAAGACAACCTGCTTGCCCTGCCAGTAGAGCCCAAGGCCGTCGTGCCCACGGTCGCCTCCGGTGGCGCGCAGCTTCACGCCGGCCGGCGCGCGCCACAGGACCCGCAGGCCGGCAGATTGCGTCAGGTAGGCAGCGCTGCGGAGGTTCGGGCCGAACATCCCGGCCTCGCGAAACTCGGTGACGGCCGCCTGTGGCATGCCAGACGTGATCCCGAGGTGGGCCGCCAAGTCGGCGACGCCCCGCGGACCGTCCACGTCCGCTCCGATCAAGCCGTCAGAGCCCAGGCATCCCGGACCGCACCGGCACCCGATATTGAGATGGCTGGCGCCGGGCGCGGCGAGCCAGGCGTCCAACTCTTCGCCGGTCGGAACGCCTCGCTGCTGCCAGCCGTCCATATGCCGGCCGGTGGTGGGGTCCCAGGGGCGTTTGCCGGGGTGGGAGCAATTGCAGGTTGGCGGGCACTCCGCCACCACCGCGAATCCGAGGGCCGCGTACTCCGTCGCGCTGCCCAGGGGCGTGCGGGTCCGCGAGCCGTCCGAGGCCATGCCGTCCGCCGCCTCCCTGGCGGACACACGGCGGACGCGGGAGCCGTTGCCCGCGCGCCCCCGCCCCCGAGCCGTCGTGATAACCGACCTACCTGCGTCGGCCACCACTCCGCGCCAGGGGCCGGGTCAGCACCACCTCGATTCGCTCAATTGCGTTGCGCGGGTCAGCACGGCAAAGCAGGCGGAGGCGGGCAACCACCATCCAGTGCGAGTGGTTTCCGGACCTGCCGCCCGCGATGGCAACACCCGACCCATGGCGGCGAGGCGAGCGGAACTGGCTGGAGACGGAGATGCGTCTCTGCGGCGGCGCCAGGCGCACGGCGTTCAACCGACTGGCCGGCGGCCTCACGAGGGCGGCACGCGGCAAGCCGGCCACTCCCTCGGCGGGGGGGACCGCTGCGCCCACAGAAAGAGTCGAGACCACGACCGACAGGAGCGCAGCCCTGCGTCGGGAGTTGAAGCAGGGGCTGCAGACCGCGTTCGGGCTCAACAACCGTTATGCGGACGACGCCATCCTCAAGGCCAACGAGGTCATCAAGGCCAACGAGGTCATCAAGGCCAACGAGGTCATCGCCTCGCAGCGGAAGCTGATCCCGACGCAAATCGCGGAGACCGAAGCAAAACGGGAGCGGACAGAGCGGAAACGGAAGGCCAGTCAGCGGAAGGCGGAGCGGCTGCGAGGGGCGGGGCGGGAGGTCGAGGCGGCGGCCGTCGAACAGGCCATGCGGGGGCAGGGACTCCGCCTGACCAAGCTGGGCGGTGGCGCGGGACCGGGCCGATTCTGGCAACGGACGCGGGCCGTGCGAGGGCTCTCCGGTCCGGGTGGGAGTCCCGGCGTGCGAGGCGCGGTAGCGCCCCGTAGCCCGAGTCCGCCTGTCGCCTACGTCCCGTGAGGTACAAATCCACGGCCGAAACGGGCGAAATCCTGGTCGGGCGGACGGTGTGGAACGCCGCAAGAGCGGTTTGTACACATTTTTCTAACCAGGCCGCACGCACAAGGACCGCGCCGGTGTAGGCCAGCGGGCCCGCCGATCGGGTCGCGGACGACACCGCCGCACGGCACGGGCGCAACAGTCGCCGCGGCACAGGGGCGGAGGGCGTAACTGCTCCGTCCACCGCCGGCTGTGCGGAGGAGTTACGCTCAGGCCAGGCGCCCCCCGGGGTGGATGTGCACCGTCACGTGCACCGTCAGGTGCATCCGAGAGAAGACGGCGGGCCAGTCGGCCACGGCGGCGGGGTCGCGCTGCCGCTCCAACGCCCCGAAGCCGATGACGTCGGCACCGAAGGCCTGCAGGCTGTCGAGCGCGGCGCGCAGCTCTTGGGTGGCCGCCGCGGCGGCGGCCCGCTCCAGCGCGAGCCGGTCCGGAGTCGCCCGCAGCGAGATGCCCGGCCCCTGTCGGATCCGCGTGACCAGGGTCAGCGCTATCGCGCCGGCGCCGGGGCCGTCCAGGTGCAGGTGCTTGCGCCGGCCGACCACGTCCAGGGTGATGCGCCCGGAGCCGCCGGACGCCGGAAAGGTCAGCGGCTGGAACCCTCCGGACTGCAGCAGCCAACTGAGCGCCCGGCTGCGGCGCATGCCCAGCACGCCGCTCAGCACCCCTCCGCGGAAGACAGCCGTGCCCGCGGCGCGGTATCCCTTCGGCGTCTGCACCAGGACCGGCGCCCAGGCGGCGCTGTACCCGGTGGACAGGCGAGACATGAAACGCCAGAAGGGGATGGGGATCGAGCCTGTATCGGTGGCCTCCGAATGCTTGAGCCGCTCGCCGATCTCCAGGGCGGATCCCCCCGGCTGCGGCGCCTGCAGCATCTTGCCGGCCTCGCCCTCGACCACGGCGACCTCCGCGCGGAGCGAGAAATCCCCGTCGCGCAGCAGCGCGTCCAGCGATCGCCGCGCGCCTGCCCGGGCCAGTCCCTCCCCGACCAGGACCAGATCGGTGGCCCAGAACCCGATCCGCACGTCGGTCTGCCCCTGGGTCGCCTCCACCGCCTGCGCGAAGTCCGGGCCGCTGCCCTGCAGCGTGAGGACGACGGGCTGACTGGGGCTCCCGCCGCCCCCTCCACCGGCGGCTCCCCCCCCTCCCGAGCCCGTGCCTCCTCCGCCCCCGCCGCCCCCGGTCTGGCCGGTGGGACCCCCGTGGTGGTACATCTGCAGCGTCGCCGTCAGGCCCCGCCCGGGGCCGGAGTCCAGGGCCACGCCCAGGACCACGGCGTTGCGTCCGATGGAGAGTAACTGGGCACAGCCCGCACACAGGACCGCGGACACCAGCGCCGCGACAAGGCACGCCCGCGCCGGCCACGCAGCGGACCGCCGGCGGGGGCCGGCTCCGCAGCGCGTCACGGCCCCCACCCCCCGGCCGGCGCACGGGGGGGCGCGGTGCGCCCGCCGCGCATCAGGATCCCGGTCGGCACCAACACGCCGAGGACCACCACCCCGATGTTCCAGGCGATGAACAGGGCGTGGAAGGTAGGCTCGGGCAGCGGCAGGGACGCCACGGCCGCGGCCATGGCGCCAAGGACCTCCACCGGTCCCCGCCGCGGCAGGGCCGGGATCAGGCGGCGCAGGAGCCAGGCGGCCATCCAGAGGTAGGTCGCAAAGACCAGGAAGGTCAGGGCGTACCAGACCAGCAGCGTCACGCCGACGAGGCTGCGCAGGGGCAGCCAGTGCCAGCCGATGGTGGCCTCGGCGGCGAGGAACGGGAAGTTGAACTGCGTGACCAGCGGGGCGCCGAACACGGCCAGGGGCAGCACAAGCGCGGCGACGACCAGCGCCCAGGCCAGCACCGCCGCCAGCGCCAGCCGGGTCGCCGGCGGACGACGCGCCAGCATGGGCCCCAGGACCAGCAGGCACAGGAAGCCGCGGATTGTCCCCGTCGCCCCGGCGAGTTGCGGGGACAGCCACTGGGCCCCGGTCGGCGGACGCAGTGGCAGCAGCGCCCCCAAGCGCAGGTGGAAGGCCGCCAGCGGGCCGTAGATGCCGAGCAGCCCCGCCGCAAGCAGCGGCGCGAGGGCCTCGGCGCAGCGCGCGATGGCCTCCGGGCCCGAGCGCGCGGCGTAGGTGCCGACGGCGGCCACCATCACGGCCACGAAGGCGATCGGCAGCCGGGGCAGCAGGTCGCCGTGCGCCGCGGGTCCGTATACCAGCAGGCAGCCAGGTACGCTGAACAGGAACAGGAGCGTCAGCGCCGCCAGGTACACGTAGCCGACCGCGGGCCCCAGCGCGAGCAAGACGGTCCGGTCCAGGCTGCGCCCGTGTGCGCGGCGGGCGAGAGCAGTCGCCACGGCGATCCCCCACAACCCGACACCCAGCGCCGGCAGCGCGCCCCACCAGGCGGCGCGCGCCCCCAGGCGCGGGATGAGCAGGGCGGGCAGGTCGAAGGGGGTGAGGCACAGGCTCAGCGTGAACACCAAAAGCAGGATCTGCCACGACGACAGCCTCGGCTGCGCGGCACTCATCTCCGGCCCCCCCTGCGTGCGGCCACCGCCTGGCGCGGCCGGTACTCGGCGGGCCGGAAGCGCAACTGCCCGCGACCGGGCTGAGCCACCGTGCGCGCCACGGCGGAGGGGCTCCTGGCCGCGGCCAGCGGCGCCAGGTAGGGGACTCCGGCGGACTCCAGCGAGGCAAGGTGGACGAGCATGACCAGGAGCCCGGTGAACCAGCCGAGGAGGCCACCCACCGCCGCCAGCGCAACGAGGGCGTACTTCCAGATGCGCAGGGCGTAGGAGAGCGGGAACTTGAGGGTGAGGAAGGCCCCCATCAGGCTCGCGGCGACGACGATCATCAGCAGGGTCGAGGCCAGGTGCGCCTGCACCATCAGCTGGCCGACGATCAGCGTGCCCACTATGGACAGGGCGTTGCCGATGGCGCTCGCCGACTGGGCGGTGGCCTCAGCCAGGATGTCGGCCACCACCATCATCAGGACGGCCTCGGTGGCCACGGGGTAGGGCACGGCGAAACGCGACGCCGCGAGCGTGATGATCAGCGGCACAGGTAGGAACAGGGGATCGGCGCCGAGCAGGGCGACATAGAGCGCCGGCAGGCTGAGGGCCAGAAACAGGCCGCTCAGGCGCAGCAGGCGGACAAACAGCGTGACCGCCGGCCCCGGCAGCGCCCCCTCGCCGTCGTGCTGAAAGTCGAAAAAGGTCACCGGGACCAACAGCGTGAACGGCTCGCCCTCCACGACCAGGACCAGGCGCCCCTGGGCCAGCCCGTAGGCGACCCGGTCGGGCCGCTCGGTCTGCTCCACCAGGGGGAAGACCGCCCAACTGTGCTGGAAGGTGAGTTCGGCCACGTCCATCGACGTGCGGATGAAGTCGACGGCGATGCTCTGCAGTCCCGCGCGGGCCTGGCGGACCGTCTCGGGCCGGGCGACGTCCGAGAGGTAGAGCATGGCCACGCGCGTCCGTGACCGGCGGCCGACCGTGTGGTACTGGACGCGCAGCCCCGGGTCGCGCAGGCGGTTGCGGATCAGGCCGACGTTGGTCTGGAGGTTTTCCACAAACGCTTCCTTGGGCCCGACGACCTCCTGCTCCGTCGTCGGCTCGCCCACCGCGCGCTGCTGCAGGCCCTTCAGGTCCAGGGCCAGCGGCGGGCCCGCCGGGGGCAGGAGCACCACCGAGCCGAGCAGGAGACGGTGCACCAGGACGTGGAGGTTCGGGATCGGTTGGGCCCTGGGCAACGCCTCCGGCCGCAGGGTGCCGGAGACGATCGGTTTCACCACCTCGTCCCAGAGGCGCCGACCGTCGATCAGGGTCTCGATGTAGGCAAGCCCCAGGGCGGAGCCGTCGGGCTGGGGAACGCGCAGGCAGCGCAGGTCGTCGCCGGGCAGCGCCTGCTGCACCTCCGCCAGGGTGGGCGGCCGTGCGAAGGGCAGCTCTCCCGCCAGGTCGGCGACGTGCACCTGGAGGTCGCGGCTGGCCCGCAGGAGCGCGCGCGCCTGCTCCCGGGACTGGTGCCGTCCTGCGTGTGCGCCCGGCATGATCCCCCTCCGCTTCCCCGCTCTGCCCGCGTTAGCATGCCGCACGCGGCCGCGGTTCAGACGCGGGCGGGAGGGCGGCCGGATGCGGACGGAGCCCGCGACGGGCGCTGGATGGTGGATATTCCGCCGCGGATCGGCGGAGGCGATCGGACATCCGTACGGCGGGTGTCTCTCTCAGCAAACTCTCAGCCCCGTTTCGGCGGCATTACAGATCCCTCCCCCAATACTGGGGTCGACGCCCGTGGTGGGTCGTGGGGGTTGGTGGGCCCACGTGTTCGGGGGTGTGGACGTGGCTCTTGTTTCCCTGCGCGACATTCACAAGCACTACGGCTCGGGCTCCTCCCGGGCCACAGCCCTGCGCGGTGTCAGCCTGGAGATCGAGGAGGGCGCGTATGTGTCGATCGTCGGCAGCTCGGGATCGGGCAAGTCCACCCTGATGAACATCCTGGGACTCTTGGACCGCCCCAGTGCCGGTGCCTACCGGTTGCGCGGCCGGGAGATGACGCGGCTCGGAGGCATCGCCCTCGCCACTGAGCGCAACTTCGGTATTGGGTTTGTCTTCCAAGGGTTCCACCTCCTTGCTCACCTGCGCCTGATCCAGAACGTGGCGTTGCCCCTGTGCTACCGCGGACTCCCGGCCAGGGAGCGCCACCGCCGCGCCCTGGCGGCGCTGGAGGCCGTCGGCATCGTCGAGCTGGCCGCCCGACGCCCGACGCAGGTCTCCGGGGGGCAGCAGCAGCGCGCCGCCATCGCCCGCGCCCTGGTGACCGAGCCGGACGTAATCCTGGCCGATGAGCCCACCGGCGCCCTGGACACCCGCACCGGCGAGGTCATCATGCACATCTTCCAGAGGCTCAACCGGCAGGGCCTGACCATCATTCAGGTCACGCACGAGCCGGACGTCGCCCGGCACGCCCGGCGCATCGTCACGCTGCGCGATGGTCTGATCGTCGCCGAGCAAGCAGTGCCGCAGCCGCTGGATGCCGCGGCACTGCTGCGGGAGATGCCCGAACTGCCCAGCGGAGGGGTGAAGCGCGATGGGGTGGATTAGGCGCGCAGGGGCGTTGCTGGCCATTGTCGGAATGGTGGCCGCCGGGGCGCTGGTTGTTCGGCAGCGGTGGGGGCGGCCGAACGCTTCGGCCGAGGCCCTCTATGCCACGGCGCGCGTCCGTCGGGGCTCCATCCAGGCCGATGTCTCCGGGTCGGCCACGCTGCAACCGGCGCAGTCCGTCACGCTGTCCGCACCGGCGGCGGGCACGGTGGACCAGGTGTCCGTCCAGCAGGGTGAATCGGTGAAATCCGGCCAGGTGGTGGCCGTGCTGCGGGATCCGCAGCTGGCCCAATCCATCGCGCAGGCGCAACTGAAGGTGCATGCCGATCTTGAGACGTTGGCGGCCGCGACGGGAACGTCGCTGAGTCAGGCGCAGAACATCAATCCCCAGCAGGGGGTGACGGTACGCGCACCCCAGGCGGGGCGGATCACCGAGCTCGACGTGGCGGCCGGTGAGCAGGTGACGGCCGGGGAGGTCCTGGGCAAGATCATTGACAGCCACACGGTCATCATGGACGTGAACCTGGTTCCCTACCAGCAGGCGCTGGTCGCCGACGGCGAGGCGGCGCGGGTCCACTTCAGCAATTTCAGCGGGTGGGTGGACGGGACCCTGGAGCAGGTCAGTGCCAACGGCATCCCCTCCAGCAGCGGGACCGCGGAGGTGTATCCGGCAGAGGTCGTCCTGAACAACCCGGGACTGCTGCAACCGGGCGACCGGGGTCAGGTGGAGATCCACGCCAGCGGAACCTGGCTGACGCTGACCAAAGACTACACAATCACGAGTTTCGGCAAGGAATCGGTGGTGCACAGCCCGATCAACGCCACCGCCCAGGCCGTGGACGTCGCCCAGAACGCCTGGGTGCGGCAGGGCCAGACCCTGTTTGCCCTGGGCGGCGGGAGCGCCGCCGCGGTGATCGCCGGTGACGAGTTGACGCTGCAGCAGGATGAGGCCAGCCTCTCCACCTTGCGGCAGCAGCAGGCGGCCCTCACTGTGACGTCACCGCTGACGGGCGTCGTGTCGGTGGTGGACGTGAAATCCGCCCAGCAGGTCGGAAACGGCGCTGAGATCGCCAGCGTGTACAGTCCAGACCAGATGACGCTGACCCTGGCCGTGAGCGAACTTCAGGTGACCCAAGTCAAGAAGGGCCAGAGCGTACGGATTTCCACCCCGGGCCTGCACGGCAAGACCTTCACCGGGGCGGTGCTTGCCGTCGACACCGTGGGCACAAGCGGCAGCGGCCTCTCCACCTTTGACGTGCAGATCGCCGTCGATGGTAGGGGCGAACTGCTGCCGGGAATGACGGCGGACGCCCGGATCATCACGGCGACGGCAAGCACCGCCCTGCTGGTCCCGGTGGAGGCGGTGCTTCAGCAGTCCGGCGGCGACGAGGTCGAGGTCCTCAGCAACGGACAGGTCGCCACTGTTCCGGTCACGGTGGGGTTGGTCAATGGCAGCGACGCCCAGATCCTCTCCGGCCTGAGCCTCGGGCAAACAGTCGTGACCGGCGCCGCCACGGGGGCGATCGCCAACGCCGTCCGCGCAGCACTCGCGAAAAAACCCAGCGGGCCCGCCGGGGGCGGGAAGACGGGCGGCGGCGGCAAGGCGGCTGGCGCACCGCCGAGCCCGCCGCCCGCTGGTTGAGTGCGCTCGCGCAACGGGAAGGGGGGATACCGGTGCAGACCTCGGCCGACGCGGGCAGGGCGATGCTCCCGGAACGGCCCGGTCACCGAGCGGGGGCGGGCCCCGGCCAAGTGCCCGCTCGGATCTGGATCGGGATCGAGATGGCGCTCGGCGGAGTGACCGCGGGCGGTGTACGCTCTTTGCTGACGGTCCTGGGGGTCGCGATCGGCGTCGCGTCTGTCGTTAGCCTCCTCGGGATCGGCGAGGGGGCGAAGCTGGCTGTGGCAGCTCAGTTCGAGCGCCTTGGAACCAACATCATCAGCGTCCAGAGCAACACGCCCTGGGCCCCGCTGCACGCGAACCTGGCCCCCGAACTCGCTGCGCGCGTACCCGGGATCATTGGTGCGGTTCCCGTCGTGGGGGTCAACGAGACGGTCGCCTGGCGCTCCTCCGCAAACACCTCCGGTGGCCCCGGGGTGCTGGGCGTGACGCCCGCCCTGGAGGCCGTGCATCCCCTGCAGGTCGAACTCGGGCGGTTCCTCTCGGGCCTGGAGCAGCAGGATGCGCTCCACGTGGCCGTGCTCGGCGCCCAGGCCGACCAGAGTCTGTTCGGGAGCCTCGACCCGCTCGGGCAGGACATCTACATCGGGCGGAACCGTTTCCGGGTCATCGGGGTGCTGGCTGCCAGCCGTGGCAGCCTCTTCGGCCAGGGTACCGTTGCCGGCCAGGGGGGCGGCGGCGGCGCCTCCTCCACATCCTCCGCCGGTGGAAACACCGGCGCCGGCAACGCCGGTCAGGCGGTCGGCATCGGCGCCGGCATCGGTGACAGTGTGCTCATCCCCGAGAGCACCGCGGAACTGCTCACCAACACCAGCGAGGTGAGCGCCATCTGGCTGAAGGCGCAGAGCCAGGGGGCCGTGGACCCCGCAGTCCTGCAGATCGAGCGAATTCTGGCGCTGCGCTTCAACCTCGGCGCGGCCGGATCGGGCCAGGGATCCTCCGGCGGACCTCCGCGCGCCGGGGGCCCGCCCAGCCACGCACTGGTGCTCCCCGGCCACGGCGGCCTCGCGGTCACCGTCCAGAGCCTGAACGCCCTGGCCAGCCGCGCCGACGCGGCCAACCGCACGCTGTCGCTGATGCTGGCCGCCATCGCCGCCGTATCCCTGATCGTCGGTGGGATCGGGGTCATGAACATCATGCTGGTGGCCGTGCGGGAACGGACTATCGAGATCGGGCTGCGCAAGGCCCTGGGTGCGCTGCAGGCGGAGATCATCTATCAATTCATGATAGAGGCGGTGGTGCTCTGTGCCGCGGGTGGCGTCCTCGGCTGGCTGGGCGGCTACGGCGGCATGCGACTCCTGCACGCCATCGGCATCGCGGCCATCCCCGTCCCGGGTGCCCTGCCCCTGGCGCTGGGGGCCGCCGCTGGCGTGGCCCTGGTCTTCGGTTCCTATCCGGCGTTCCTGGCGTCAGAACTGGAGCCGGTGGAGGCGCTGCGGCGGCCATGAGCCACCGGCAGACCCGACGGCGACGGTTCGACCGCTCACTTCAGGAAACTCTCAGGCTGCCTACAGGCGGGTTCTCAGCCGGGTCGGGCAGCATCGGTGGCGAAGGGAGTGATGCGCAGTGCAGAAGTGGCGCCCCTGGCGCGTGGTCCTCGGGGCGACGCTGGCCGCCTGGCTGGTCACGGGACCGGCGGGCAGCCTGTCGGTGTCCGCGTCGAGCAGGGTAGCGGGTTCGAGTGCGACCGCCCGCACGCATGTGGGTTCCACACCACCCCCCCCCGCCGGGCCCCCACCGGGAGGTCTCGGCGGGTCAGGGCGCGGAACGCCCCCCCGCGCTTCCGGACATCCGCCGGCCCCGGGACCCGCTCCGGGCATACTTGGGACCGTCGTCGCCGTCGGGAGTTCCGGTTTTACGATGACGGCGGCCGGCTCCACCTACCGGGTGGAAGCCGGATCGTCCACCGTCTATATTCTCGCGCCCGGATGGACCACCACCTCTTTGACGGTCGTGGCCGGTGACCAGGTCTCCGTGCAGGGGAGTGTCTCCGGGGCGCAGATCACGGCGAGGACAGTGTCCGTGCACGGCTGGGGGATCACGGCCAGGATCACAGATGTGAGCGGCGACGCGGCCGCAGTCGTCGAGCCGAGCGGACGCACGGCGGTGCTCCGCTTCGACTCCGCCCCGGGCCTCGCGGTCGGGCGTACGGTCCAGGCTGTGGGCACGTGGCAGGGCGACGCCCTGACGGTGCGGGCTTACCGCATCCCCCCGGATCAGATCGAAGGGACCGTGACCGCGCTTGGCACCGATCACGCCACCGTGCAGACTGGTGCCGGCACCTCAGTGACTGTGGCGTGGTCGGCGAAGACGATGTTCGCCGAGGGCCCGAAGGCAACCGCCGGGGCGTCGGCGGTTGTGGTCGGTGCCCACATGCACGCGCAAGGGGTCTTGAGCGGTAGCACTCTCCAGGCCACCCTGGTCGATGTCGGCCCCGTAGCGCCGGCGCCGCACCGCCCGAGGTCCGGGTGAAGGAGGGGACGGCCGGTGTCCGGGCCTCCGCCTGTGCACCGGCCTCATCCATGGTGGATTCGACGAAGGCGCCGCGCACGCGGGTCCTGGTCGTCGACGACGAGCAGGCCATCCGGGACTACCTGTGCCTGGGCCTCCGTTACGAGGGTTTCGAGGTCAGGGACGCGGCGGATGCGCCCGGCGCGAGAACGCTCTTGCGCGAATGGGACCCTCAGGTGGTCGTCCTGGACGTCGTCATGCCCGGGGAAGACGGCTTCAGCCTCGGGAGGGCCCTGCGTGAGGGCAACCCGAACAGACTGTTGATCTTTCTCACCGCCCGCGACGCCGTGGACGACCGGGTCCGGGGACTCAACCTGGGGGCGGACGACTACCTGGTGAAGCCGTTCGAGTTCAGGGAGCTGGTGGCGCGGATCCGGACGCACCTGCGCCGGCTCGGACCCGTCCCCACCGACATCCTGAGCTTCGGGGCCGTCATGGTGGACATCGGGCGGCACAGGGTCACGGTGGACGGAACACCGGTGGAGCTGTCCCTGCGGGAATTCGACCTGCTCTGCTGCTTGTTGCGTCACGCCGGACAGACCCTCTCGAAACGGACCCTGCTTGACCGCGTGTGGGGTTACGACTTTTACGGCAGTGAGAACATCGTCGAACAATATGTCCGCTACCTGCGCGACAAGTTGGGCGAATGCGGCCGCGAAGTGGTCAAAACAGTGCGCGGAGTAGGCTATCGCCTGGGGGACTGACCGGTGCGCGGCACCCTCGCCTGGCAACTGACCTCTCGCTACCTGCTGGTCCTGGCGGCTCTGCTGATCGCCTCGGCGGGGTTCCAGTACGTTGCCCTCCGGCACTTTCTCCTCACCGCTGCCGACGACCGCCTCACGGCCGTGGCCCGGCAACCTGTGGCTGTCTATCAGGCCGCGGTCCGATCCGGCGTGCCGGTGTCCACCGCGGCCGAAGATCTGGTGCGGTCGGTGGCCGGCCCCCAGACTGCGGCGTGGGTTGTCGGCCCAGGCGGGTCGGTGTGGGCTGCCGCCGCAGGGCCCGGTCACCCGAAGCCGCCCGGCCTGCCCAAAGGGCGACCGCACCTCCCCGGTCCGCCCCCACCCGCCGGGCCCGGTCGCGCACTGGTCAGCGGCGGTGAGCTTGTGGCAACCGTACGCCTGGGTCCGGGTCGGCCCGGCCGGCAGGGGCCGGCCGTGCTCGTCCTCGGCACCCGTGTGCGGGATGTGCTCGCGGTACTCGGCAGCGAGGTCCGGCTCCTTTTGCTTGGCGGGATCGGGGCCCTCACCCTCGGCGGGGCCAGCGGGGCCTGGGCCGTGCGCCGGTCCCTGCGCCCGCTCCGAGAGATGACCCTGGTCGCGGACCGGATCGCGGGCGGGGACCTCACCGCCCGGGCCGGTCAGGCCCACGCGCCCGATGAGGTCTCCCGACTGGCCGGGGCTTTCGATGGCATGGTGGACCGCCTGGCTGCCGCCATCGACGAGGAACGGGCCACGCACCAACAGATGCGGCAGTTTCTCGATGATGCTTCGCACGAACTCCGCACCCCGCTCACGGCGCTGTCAGGCACCCTGGAGGTGCTGCAGGGCGACGCGGGCAGAGATCTCCAGGCAGTGCGTGAAGGGCTCCGGTCCGCCTATCGCCAGTCCCGACGCCTGGCTGGGCTGGTCTCCGGCCTACTCGCCCTTGCCCGGGCCGAGCGCCCCGAAGGCCTGCCGCTGGAGCCCACAGACCTCCAGACGGTGCTCACCAGCGTCCGGCCGACGGCCGAGCGCTTGGCCGCCGACCATCACCTGCAATGGGAGGCCCCGGTTGCCGCGCTGCCGGTGCTGGCGAACGCCGATCTGCTGGGCGGTGCCCTGCTCAACGTTCTGGACAACGCCGTCCGCTACAGTCCGCTCGGCGCGAAGATACAGTTGCACGCCGCGCGGCGCGGAGACGCAGCCGAACTGACGGTTGCCGATCAAGGCATCGGCATTCCGGCGCAAAGCCTGCCCCACGTCTTCGACCGCTTCTACCGCTGCCCTCCGGCCGATTCCCGGTCGGCGCCGGGCACCGGTCTCGGGCTGGCCATTGTGCGTTCCGTTATGGAGCGCCACCACGGGACCGCGACCATTGAAAGCGCACCCGGCCAGGGAACGACGGTCCGCTTGCGGCTACCGCTCCTGGAGTCCGCCAGTGGCAGCAACCCGCCGGCTTGGGGACCTGCCGGTGCAGCGGTTGCATCCGGGCACCAATTGGGATGAGCTGCCACGCGCGTGATGCGTCCGTGGCGGCGGGGGAGGCTGCTGCGGCGCGGGAGCCAGGCGGGCCGCAGGGTCACGCGATCTGGCGGTGCTCCAGCCTCAGAACAGCCTCCGCCGCGCCTGCGGCCGGTCAACGAGGGCGCGCGTGCACCGGGAGGCGGTCAGCGCCCCCGTCAGCCAGCGATGCGCACCGGGAGCACACCTCGCTGGCGGCGCTCCCCTGCCAGCCCGCTCCGGCCACCCGTTCCGCGGCCGGCTCCGCGGCGACGGCGGCGGAACGGGCGCCCCGGGGGCGGGGCGAACGCCTTCGTTCGCCCCGCCCCGCTTACGACGGGCGGCCCGTTGTCCCGGCTGCGGCTCCCTGACCCCACTCGCTCGCCCAGCGCGTCTCGATTCCCGCCCGCCAGGCCTCCGCATCCGCCCGCAGACGGGCCACAACGTCTGGGTGGGCCTCCCGGAGGTTCCGCCGCTCCCCCATGTCCGCGTCGAGGTCGGCCAGATGCACCGCGTCTTCGGGGTCGGCGCCCTCTACCTGTTGACCGTTCAGGACCAGCTTCCACCGACCCTGGCGCACCGCGGTCTGTTTCCCCATCTCCCAGAACACGGGGGCGTCTGCGTGCGGCGAGTGGGCACCGTCCAGCAGCAGCGGCAGGAGGTCGGATCCGTCGAGCGCGTAGGCCGCAGGATCGCCGCCGGCCGCCCGGAGGAAGGTGGGGAAGACGTCCATGGCTACGCCGACTTCGTCCAGCACCCGACCGCCGGGGAGGCGCCCGGGCCAGGAGAAGATGCCCGGGACGCGGATCCCGCCGTCGTACAGGCTGAACTTATGTCCCCGAAGGGCGCCGGCCGTGCCGCCGTAGTACGGGTCCTGGCGGCCGTCCAGCCAGTTGCGCGTCTCGCGCGACGGACCGTTGTCGCTCTGGAAGAAGATGCAGGTGTCCTCGAGGATGCCCTGCCGCTGCAGTTCGGCGACGATCCGGCCGACGGCGTCGTCGACGGCGCTCAGCATGGCGGCCATGATCCGGCGGTCGGGCGGCAGGTGACGGAAGCGGTCCACGTATTCCGCGGGCGCGTGCAACGGGTAATGCGGGGCGTTGAAGGGCACATAGAGGAAGAAGGGGGCGGCGCCCCCGGCGCCGTCGCGGATGAAGCGCACCGCGCGCTCGGCGACCATCTCCGTGAAATAGCGGCCGTTGGCATAGACCTCGCGGCCGTCCTCCCAGAGGTCGTGTAGCGGGTTCTGGCCGCGGCCCTGTCCCCAGTAGAAGATGTGCGAGTAGTAGTCGATGCAGCCGGCCATGAAGCAGAATGAATGCTCGAATCCGTGGTCCTGGGGCCGGGAACCTTCGGCCAGGCCGAGATGCCACTTGCCGCACATGGCCGTGCGATAGCCCTGCGCCCGCAAGGCGGCGGCGAGGGTCGGGACCTGCGGCGGCAGACCGCTGGCCGTCCGGTGGCCGGCCAGGATCGCTCGCACGCCGGCGTTGCCGGGATAGCGGCCGGTCAGAAGCGCCGCACGCGAGGGCGAGCACACCGGCGAGTTGGAGTACCAGTTGGTGAAGCGCACGCCGCGAGCGGCGAGGGCGTCGATGTGCGGTGTGCGGAAGTCTGTCGCGCCCATGCAGGAAAGATCGCCGTAGCCCTGGTCGTCGGTTAGGAAAACGATGAAGTTGGGACGCCCGGACCCGTGGGCGACCGTAGCGGATCGCGCCATAGAGGACACCTCCGAGAGAGGAGGTTCGAATCCGTGGCCACTGTCCCCTGCGGCGGGTGGGCAGGACTCCGTCCTTTCTACGCGGCCGGACCACCCAGACCCAGCACTCAGTCGTCCCACTCGCGAGTGGCGCGTCCATCAATTCCTGATCATCGCCAAGGGACGGGGGGCACCGTCTCGGGGTAGGGGTCATCGGGCGCGGCCGTTACGGCCCGGGTGGAGGGTGTCGCATCCGCCATTGACGGGCGCCAGGACTTGAGCGGGAGACTGTCGCCGGCGCTCGCCGCAGCGAGACAAAACTTGATGGACGCGCCACGGGGTGCTGAGTGGTGGCTATTTCCGTTCATTCGTGGTGGCGCTCGGGTCCGCTCCTGCAACTTCGCCATCGTCGGCAAGAGTGTTCCGGATCTTGCGGCCGTTGGCCGTATGTGCGCCGACCCTTGCCGCCACCGACCGTTGCGAGGGCCTGCCCCGGTACACCTGATTGCGCGCAGCCGCGGCGGCGTTGCCTGACCAGGGCCACGGCCGTGGAGGCCTCCCGCCCGACCGGGTCCATCGAGGAGCCCCACGCGGGCGTGGGTCTCCTCGATGGACTGCACTGCATCGGGTAGGAGCGTCGTCGGGATCTCCGCCCGTCGCGGGCCGGCCCGCCACCGGTGGCGGGCCGGCCTCGAGGGCTATAGTAGGGTGGGGACACCGGCGGGTGTCGAGCGCCGCGGCACGTTCGGTGCGCGACCCCGTCCGGCCCTCCGGCCAGACCACGCCTATCCGCGCGCCCCGGCGGCCTGCCCGATCTCCCCGCGTTCGAACAGATCAAGCAGCGGGGAGTCATCGATGTGCAGCGGGAGGTCCACCCGCGCCCGCCTACGCGCGGATTCATAGGTGGCGAAGATCAGCTCCGTCGCCCGCAGGGCCCGGGTCACCGACAACTCGGGATCGCCCCCCTGCTCCAAGCAGCGCAGCAGGTCTGCCGTCGCCGCGGCCACCGCCCCGCCCTCACCGGGACGGTCCCCCGATATGTCCGGCACCCGCCAGTCCACATCGCCGCGTCCCCTGACGCGCACCGCCACCCGCTGGCCGTCCGCCAGACGCGGCCCGACCTCGATCAGGCCCTCGGTCCCGATCAACCGGTTGGCTGCGCCCAAGTTCGCGCCGCTCCCCGTCGCCAACAGGCCCCACACCCCGTCGGTATAGCGGAAATAGCTGAGGCCCTGGTCCTCGACCAGCGCGCCGAACACGCGCCGCCCCTCGCGCAGGTCGATCTGTCCCATCACCCACTGCACGTCGCGGTCGCCGTGATAGAAATTCATCATGTCGAACCAATGCGTACCCCAGTCGAAGAGATTCGAGCAGCAGCACTCCATCCCGACCAGTTCGCCGATCACCCCTTCGCGGAGGAGACGGCGCGCAGCTCTGAACTGCGCCTCGAACCGCCGCTGGTGGGTGAAAATCAGCAGAGCGCCGGCCGCGCGGACCGCCTCCGCCATCCGCCGCGCCTCGCCCCAGGTCGGCGCCATCGGCTTCTCGCAATGGATCGCCCGCACGCCGGCGGCCGCCGCCGCGACTACCATCTCCGCATGCAACGACGGCCACGTGCAGACGGACACGATGTCCGGCCGCACCTCGGCCAGCATCGCACGGTAATCCTCATACACCGCGGGCGGCGACGCCGGGTCGCCCTCCTCGGCCGCAAACGCGACGGCATTCTCCCGGCGGATGTCCGCCAACGCCACCAGATCGCAACGCCCACTGGCACGGTAACCGTGCCAGTGTTGTATCCCGCGCGCCGCACCGGTCTCGCCTCCGGCGCCGCGCGGCCGCCCGCACCCGATGATCGCCACCCTGTAACGCCGATCCGCCATGTGCCGCACCCACCTCCTGACCCATGTCCTTCCGCGACGGGACCGGGTCCCCTGCCGAGGGGCGTCGCGAGCGGATGGCGTCATTGCGGAGGGGGGGCTTCGGCCGGAAGGCCTGGCAACCCGGGATGAGGGTCGGTGCAGGACCGTGGGAACCGCGGAGACCCAAGGGCGTGCGGGGCACGGGCATCCGGCGTGGGACCCGCCCGGTCCTCCGGCGGATGGCGATGCTGCGGACCGGTTTGCCCGGGAAACAGTGCCCGGTCCTTGGCGGGGCGGCGCTGGGTGTGCGCACCGGTCACCGGTGGGAACCCGGTGCCCACCACCGCCCCCAGGCTGAAGCCCGCGCCCGCGGGATGCGCGGCTTCCGCTGGCGTGCACACCACCCCGGCAACTGCGCGGTGGCGCCCCCTGGGGTCATCACAGCACACCCCGCTTGAAAATCTCCAGGGTCTGCTCCCACGAACGCAACCCGGACACCGCACCGATCCGGGTCACGGCCAGACCACCGGTGACATTGCCAAGGCGCGCCGCGTCCAGGATCCCCCATCCCCGCGCCAGACCGGCCACGAACCCGGCACAGAACGCATCTCCCGCTCCCGTGGTGTCCAGTGCCCGCACCGGCAGCGGCGGGAGCCGGACGCCCTGGGCCTGTCCGGCGGGCAGCACGTAGCAACCCTGCCCACCCATCTTCACCACCACATGCCGCGCGCCGAGGTCCCTGGCGCGAGCCGCCAACTCGGCGGGCTCGGTCGCACCCAGGATCCGTTGGGCCTCCTCCAGGCTCGGCAGGAAGTAGTCGACGTGCGCCAGGACCTGCCGCACCTGCGTCCAGCGCCCCAGGGGGTCCCACGCGGTGTCCAGGGTCACCGTCACGCCCAGGCGCCGGGCCCGGGCACACAGGCCCGCCAACGGTGCCCCGTCCAAGGTCGGCATCAGCCCGACGCCCCCCACGTGGAGCAGGGGGGCCGCCCCGCCGGCCTCCAGGTCCACCTCCTCCGCACGCAAGGTGCCATTGCCTCCCAGGGAGTGCAGAAAGGCACGCTCCCCCCCCGCGCCCACCAGAGCCATGGTGGCGGCGGTCGCGGTCGCGGGATCCGCCCGCACCCCACCGATGTCCAAGCCCTCGGCCGCCAGGGATCGGCACAGGAAGTCCCCCAGGGCGTCGGCGCCCACCTTGCCCAGGACACCGGTGGCCACGCCCAGCCGGGCCAAGCCGATGGCGGTGCTGGCGGCGCATCCGCCCACGTACAGGCCCATCTCCCCCACCAGGCGCAGTTCCCCGGGCGGGGGGAGCTCGTCCACCGGCCGAGCCACCATGTCCGCCACCAGGATGCCGAGACAGACCACCTCAAGTCCGCCCCGCCGTGCCACTGTCCTCACTCCGTCCGGGGCACGGCCGTCCAGCCGGACCCGCCCGCCGAGCGGTAGATGGCGTCGATGTGCGCGTGGACGGCCACGGCGTCCGCAAAGGACGGCCCCGCCGGCCGGTCCGCCGCCACCGCCTCCAGAAAAGCGAATTGCGCCGCGACGTGCGCCCGGGTCCAGCCGACGGAGAACTTGGGCGCCGGGGCCACCGCCGGCGCCGGATAGCGTTGGACGGTGGCGAGTCGCTGAAAGCCGCGCTCCGCCTCGGGACGGTCGCCGTCGTACCAGTACAGCCAGTTGGGATCCATGAGGTTGAAGGCGATGGCGCCCTTGCTGCCGTGCACCTCCAGCCGCAGTTCGTCCTCCGTGCCCGTGGCACACCGGCTCGCCTCCAGCGAGCCCACCGCTCCGCCGCGGAAGCGCAGCAGCGCCTGCGCGGAGTCCTCCACGTCCACCTCTTCCATCTCGCCCGGCCGTTCGGCCGAGGGCCGGCGCCTGATGAAGGTCTGCACGCTGCCCTGCACCTCCGCGGCGTCGCCCACCAACACCCGCATCTGGTCGATGAGGTGGGGGCCCAGGTCCATGAGCACCCCACCCCCCGTTGCCGCGCGGCGCAGGCGCCAGGCCATCGGCCGCTTGGGGTCCACGTAGCCGGAGTGCAGATAGAGCCCCCGGAAGTGAAACACGTCTCCGAGCTGCCCCTGGCGCACCATCGCCTGCGCCTGCATCAGGGCGGGCAGGAAGCGGTACTCGGCCGTGATCTGGTGGTGGATCCCCGCCCGGCACGCCGCGGCCAGGATGCGGCGCGCATCCTTCAGGCCGGTGCACAGAGGCTTCTCGCAATAGATGTGCTTGCCCGCGGCGATCGCCGCCTCCAGCACCGGCAGGTGCTCGGAGTTGGGCGTGCAGATGTCCACCACGTCGACCTCCGGGCTCTCCACCACCCGCCGCCAATCCTCGGTGTGCCAGACGAAACCGGCGCGGGCGGCCGCGTGGGCCGCGACGCCGGGGACCACATCGGCCACCGCCTGCAGCACCGGGATCGCCGGCAGCGGGTCATAGAAGATGGGAATGGCGCGATAGGCGTACGCGTGGATCCGCCCCATCTGCCCGTACCCGATCATGCCGATGCGCAACCGCCCGGCATGTTCCGTTCCCGTCGCCATTACCGGATCCCTCCCGTCGCGCCCTCGCCGGCCGGGCGCAGGACAGCCCGCGCCGCCCCCTGGGCAGGGGTGCCCGAAGACCCACCGCGCCCCGACCGGGTGGGCGGTTGCCAGATGTTCCGCCCGCAACAGACCCTGGCGCCCCAGGCGCCGAGGACCCGGCCGCCATCACCGGCGCGGGTCGCTCCCTGGCGCCCCGCACGTCGGCGACCACGGCGGGCCACGCCTTCCGCGCCGCTGGCGAGCAGCCCGCGCCGTTCACAGCGAGATCATGCGGCTGGTCACCCCACCATCGACATACACCGACTGCCCCGTAATATACGAGGCGGCCTCGGTGCAGAGGAACAGATAGAGCGGCGCCACATCGGCAGGGGTCCCCACCCGCCGCAGCGGCACCTCGGCGGACCAGCGGTCGCGGTCGAACCGCTCCATCCGCGCATACCGCTCCACTTCGATGGGACCCGGAGACACGCAGTTGACTCGGATGCCATGCGGCCCAAACTCGGTGGCCAACGAACGAGCCAGCATGGCCAGTCCGCCCTTGCTGGCCTCGTAGTGCGCGTGGTCCGGTCCGGCCACCAGGCCATGCACCGAACCCGTCAACAGGATGCACCCTCCCTGTCGACCACGGTCGATCATCCCCTGGGCCACCTGGCGGCAGGCGAAGAACACGCCGCGCAGGTTGATATCGAGCGTCCGGTCCCAGACCTCCGGCGTGATGGCCAGTACCGGCGTGGGATCGGTGATTCCGGAGACGTTGATCAGGTGATCCACCGGACCCAGTTCCGCCTCGGCCGCCCGGATCAGAGCGTCCACTTCGTCCAAGCGCCCGAGGTCGCAGGGACGGCTCAGCACCCTGGCCCCGTTCCGTCGCGCCTCCTCCTGCACGGCCCTGGCTCCGACGGCGTTGGTCGTATAGGAGAAGTACACGGCCGCTCCCGAGGCGGCAAACTGCCTGACCACCTCCGCGCCGATGCCTGTGGCGCCCCCGGTCACCAGGACCACCCGTCCGCTGAAATCAAAGGACACTCCCTGCACCAGACGAACCCCCTTTACACACCTGGACACGCCGGCCGTGTGCGGCGCGCCGCTCGCCGGGCATCCTGCACGCCCCCGCCGCATCCGCCGGGATGTGCCGGCAGCGGATCGAGGGATCCGGTCCGTGGACGGTACCGGTGCGGCCGGAGGCCCGCCACGCGGCAGGAACGCGTCTTCACTGCCCGAGCCGGCGGGACAGCGCTCCGTGCGTGGTTGGCGCCGCAACGCACAGGTCCTGCCCCACGCTCTGCGCAGGTGCGGTCCCGGGCCATGGCCGGAGGCCTCCGTCAGCGGTACCGACCTGCGCCCGTGCGGCTTCTCCCGTATCGAACGCTTGCGACGGACCCCTGTGGGCAATCGCTCGCCAGCCCTCCGCCCGGAGACCCCACCCCGAGATGACGCCTTCCGGGCGCGGGCTCTTGCAGGGAAGAGCACGATCCGGTCGTACCCTGGAGGCAGGGCCAAGACAGGGGATGCGGGATCCGGATGCCGGCACCGGCGGCGCCGATCGAGCGCACATCACTGGGGTAGCTGGTCCAGCCCCGGCACCGCAGGTCCCGGACCGGTCGGAACAGGCGCCGGTCGGCGACCCGGATGCGGTACGTATGGCCGCCGCGGCGGACGGATTGGGGATGTTCGGGGTGGAGGGGGGCACCGAACCGGTTCGGACCGTGGTGACGCGGCCGGATATCGTCCGGGGAATGCGCGAGGTGGGCCTGGGCCCCGGGGCGGTGGTGCTGATGCATTCCTCGCTGTCCTCGATGGGCCATGTCGCAGGCGGAGCCGACGCGGTCGTCGACGCGCTGCTGGAGGTGGTCGGCCCGGCCGGTCTGGCATCGGTGCCGACCCACACCTGGGGTACGGTCAACGCTCGCCAGCCGGTGTTCCATGTGGCCCTGAGTCCGTCGATCGTGGGACGGATCACCGAAGTCTTCCGGCACCGGCCGGATGCGCTGCGCAGCCGGCACCCGACGCACAGCGTCGCGGCCATCGGCTGCCGATCCGCCGAGTACGTGCAGGGCCACGAACTCGGTCAGACGCCCTGTGGGCGGCAGAGCCCTTACGGCCGCCTCTGCGCCTGGGGCGGCCACGTGCTCTTCCTGGGAGTGCAGCTGTCCTCATGGACACTTGTCCACGCGTTCGAGGAGTGGGCGCCGGTCCCATGGGTCTTCGACCGCTGGGAAAACCTGTACACGGTGCTGGAGGACGGCACGGTCATCCCTGTACCGTCGCGGCGGCACACGGCGGATCCCGGCTGTCGGAGGGACTTTCCCGCATTGGAACCGCTGCTGCAGCGGCACGGGCTGATCCGCTACGGACGGATCGGCGAGGCGACACTGCGCCTGGTCGACGCGGCGGGAGCCGAACGGCTGCTGCTGCCACGCCTGCGCGAAGACCCCGACCTGGTGCTCAAACGGCGGGCCCGGCCGGTGGTGTGACCCTGGGGCTGGGGGAACATCCGCCGCCCGCTTCGCGCTTGTCGGGTTCGGATACAGGCGGCATGAGCGCCCCGTGCCCTGATACGGTGACCCTGGTGGGGGGTGGCTTCGATGTCCGTCGATCCGCGCAGGATCGCCCGTGGTCTGGACCGACTCCGCCGGGCACTGCTTTTTCCCGGCGGCGGCGGCGGGCCCGTCGGCAGTGCGGACCTGGAACCGGCGCTCGCGGGGGCCGGCGGCGGGACGGACCAAAGTCGGCCGGCCCTGGTCTGCGTCTTCTGCGGAGCGCGGCGGCATGTGATCCCGCATCGCGGCAAGGGCATCTGTGTCGACTGCGTCGGGGAGATCCGGCGCATCGTCAGCGCGGAGGACGACTGACGGCCGCGGGACCGCCGGCTCCGATGCTCGGTCCGGCCCGAGCGTCACGCGAGTTTAGTACTGTCCTCCGCACTGGTAGCAATTGGCGACGGAGACGGTCCAGAACATCTGCTCAGCGGTCGGAGCGGCGGCCCCAAAGGGCGTGAACGGACGGGCAGGCCCGCTTCGCCGCTTCATGAGTCCCCACCCCGGCCCAGGCCCTGCCAGCGGGAGGGCGCTGTGAGCGGGGTCAGCAGAAAACCCGTAGGGGGGCCTGACAGGCCGCCGGGGACCCGGGAAGGGGCGGTGGCGTGGGACCGGGCCGATTCTGGCAACGGACGCGGGCCGCGCGAGAGCTCTCCGGTCCGGGTGGGAGTCCCGGCGTACGGGGCGCTCCCGTGCCCCGTACGCCCGAGTCCGCCTGTCGCCTACGTCCCGTGAAGGGCAAATCCAAGGCCGAAAGGGGCGAAATCCTGGTCGGGCGGACGGTGTGGAACGCCGCAAGAGCGGTTTGTACACATTTTTCTAACCAGGCTGCTCCAGATCCGCGTCGTTCTCGGTGACTTGCCTGAGCCACAGTGAATTGCGACCACAGGTCGGGATTGCGGTCTGCGTCCGCCAGAAAGCACGGGGCCGTATGGGGGGGCGCAGACCCGCGGTGCCGCACCCGGTACCGGAATCGGCTCCGCGTCCTGCAACCCGTCCCGTGCCGTTACGCCGTCACCCCGGTCGCGGCCATCCCCGCCGAAACCGGGGGTCAGCCCGGCCGCGGCAGCCCCACGGCCTCGGGATGGAGCAAAGCGCCCCCCGGCCAAGCCACAGCTCCGTCCGGCAGGTGACGGAGGACTGACCCAGGGGCCATAATGGTCGCATGGAAGCTGGACAGTCCTGGCAACGGACTCCGCTTTGACGTCCGCTTTCGCGTCCGGGCAGGAATGCCGGCGCCCGTGATGCCCTGAAGCACACCCCGGACTGGAGCCGTGGCGCACCGCCGCGTAAACGACACCTCGAAGGCGGGAGCGGCCGAAGACCGGGACGGGCGGAAAGAGGGCGGGCCGAGCGATCGGTTGGTACGCACGTTTCTCAATCGGGAGATACGCATGCCTTCATCTGCAGACGCGCCGTTTCGCAGCACGCTGACACGCCGCCAGGCCTTCCGGAGAGCCGCCTTCGCCGCGGGCGCGCTGGTCGGTGGGGGAATGCTCGCGGGTTGCAGCACACACGCGACGCATGCCCCCACCCTGGTACCGACAAGGATACAGCTCATCTTCCAACCGTTGACAACCCTCCCGTTCGCTACTCTGGCCAGCTTCCTCCAGGCCGCGCTGTCCAAGTTCGAGACGGCACACCCCGGCATCGCGGTAAAGATCGAGCCGCACGGCAACACCGCGAGCAATATCGCGGCGATCATTTCCGGCACCGGTCCCGACATCGTCTATGATTTCCATTTCGCACCCTATGCCCAGCAGGGACTGCTCCTCCCGCTTGACGGGTTTATCCGGCAGGACAACATCTCCACCGAGATCTGGTCCGGAACCCAGATGCGAGTGTTCCGCACGCCGGAGGGTCTCCGTGCCTTGCCCTGCTTCTTCGGAACGATGGTCTACGCGGTCAATCTCAACGATTTCGACAGTGCGGCGCTGTCCTATCCCCAACCGGGCTGGACGCACACTGAATTTGCGACCCTATCCGGTGCGCTGACGCGGGCCAATGGCGGTGCCAAACGGTTCGGTGCGGAGGTCGAGTGGTATGCGGCCTCGACCAACGACGGAGAGAGCGCCTGGCTGTTCCGGGCCTTCGGGGGCGATTTCATCAATGCCGCTGGCACAGGGGTGGACCTGACCACCAAAGCGGCGCTGGCCGCCGGCACGTGGATGTACGAGGACCTCCTGTGGCCCGGGGTGGCCAAGCCGCGCCAACCCGGCCAGACCAGCGCCCAGTTTGGTCAGGGGCTCATGTCGATGGCCGCCGTGGGGAATTGGGACCTGGCGCGCTTGGCGCTTGCCACCCGGACCATCGGCAAATGGGACTTCTACCCGTTTCCCCGATTTCCGCACGGCCGAACCACCTTCGGGACCGACGACTTTTACGGAATCAGTGCCGGTACCAAGCACCCCGACGCGGCATGGACGCTGCTGAAGTGGCTGAGCGTCGAGAGTGAGTGGCAGAGGGAGATGATAAAAACACAGTTGCTGTCGCCTGCGCTGCTCTCGCTCTGGCCAGAGTGGGAGAGCACCGTGCAGGCGGTGGCGCCGGTGCTGAAGGACAAGGCGATCCATTGGTTCGCCGATGCCGCCACGCGGGGGGAGGCCGTCCCACCTGCGTATTTCCGGTACGAGGACGCCGCAACACAGGATCTTGTGGGGACCTATTTCGGACAGATCTTCTCCCGCAAGCTGAGCGTACCCGAGGGCTTCCGCCAATTGCAGCAGCGGGTCGCGGCCATGCAGACCTTGGCGGCGCAGCAGGGACCGCCGCCAACGGCAGCCGCACTGATCGCGGCCAGGCATCGCGAGCTGCAGAGACTGCAGACGATGTTCCAAGCAAGCGGCACTCCCCGGCCAGCCCCATAGTCCGGTCAGGGTGGCGTCAGCCCGAGGGAGGGTGGTGCGCGACGGGCCGCAGGCGCAGGGGACATCGGGGCGGGCGACGCGGTCGAAACCGGTGTGGGAGGAGCCGCGCAGCGGGACGGGTGCCGCGCCCCGGCCCTCGCCAGGCCGCCACTGGCCATGCCACCCGCCCCGATGGCGATGTCCCCTGCCGGCTTCCTCCGTCTTGCACCCCCCCGGGAATGACGCCACCCTGGAGCATGGCACGCCCGCCCCAGGACTTTCCCTGCCCACGGCGAACGCTGACCTCGCGGTCGTCCACGCAGACGCGGGGCGTGGGGCCGCGGACGCACAACGGTACGTCTGCCGCAGCCGACGGACATCGCCGCGCTGGCGATGTTACATCCGAATTCCACGGGGAGGCACCTACTGATGGCCGCAATGGATATCTCCGTCGCTGCGGGAATGGAGCCCTTCGCCGCGCAGGCCGCTGGAGCGCTCGAATTCGGCAAGGCACGACTGCTGGCGGGGATCGAGGATCTGAGCCCCCAGCAGCTCGCGGCGGTCCCGCCCGGGTTCAGTAACAGCATCGCGTCGCTGGTGGTGCATGTCGCCGGCTTGGAAGTGGGCATGGCGCACGGCATCCTCGGCAGGCCGCTGCCGGAGGACCTGAAGGCGGAATACCTCCGCGACCGCCCGCAGAATCCCATTCCCCAGCCCGCCAACGAGACGGCCGCCACCTTGACGGCCAAACTGAACCGGGCCCGCGGCATCCTGCTCCCGGTGCTGGAGGGGCTCAAGGCGGCGGATCTCACCCGCGAGGTGGTCATGGGCCCCAACCGCAGCCTCACGGTGCGCATGATCCTCGTGATGCTGGCCAACCACCAGATGCAGCACTATGGCCAGATCCAGATGATCAAAAAGTTCATTTGAGCCCGCGCCCTCGCCCTGTGCATCCGCGATTCACCGGGTGCGGCATCGGGTGACACCCCGGCCACCTACCGACAGCACAAGGAGGCCCGAAGCGACCGCGGAAGGCCTTGCCAGATCGGAGCCTTGGAGGGTGAAGCCATGTCGCGGGTGCCCACCGCCGCGCGGCCGCCCGGTGGTCTTGTGGCCGCCATGGTCAGCCCCTTGGCCCGCGACGGGCGTGACCTGGACGCCGCCGCCGCGGGCCCCTATATCCGCTGGCTCGCCGAACGGGGCGTGGACGGCGTCTTTGTCGGCGGCACCACGGGGGAAGGTCCCCTGCTCAGCCCCGTGGAGCGCCACCGGCTCCTGGAGGCGGTGGTGGCCGCGGCCGGGCCGCTGGGGTTGGCGGTGGTCGCCCACGTCGGCGACATCACTACCGCGGGCGCATGCGCGCTTGCGGCCCACGCCGCACGGACGGGGGCCGATGCGGTCGCCGCCGTCACCCCGTGGTTCTTCGCGCTGGGAGAGGCGGAACTGACGGACCACTTCGCCGCCGTGGCGGCCGCGGCGGAGGGGGTGCCCTTCTTCCTCTATAACATTCCCGGTGCGGCCCGGAACCGCATCACCCCGTCACTGATCGCCGCCTTGGCCCCCCGAGCCCCCAATCTGGCGGGCCTGAAGGACTCCGGCGGTGACCTGGCGGGATTGCGCGCCCTCGCCGCCGCGGGGCACGCGGCCTGCCCGCTGGGATTCACGGTGTTCTGCGGCGGCGACGCGATCGCCCTTGGGGCGCTGGCTGCCGGCGCCGACGGCGTGGTCTCCGGCAACGCCTCCACGGTGCCCGAACCCTTCGCCGCGCTGCTTTCCGCCTTCCGCGCTGGCGACGCCCTGGCGGCCAGGCGCGCGCAGGACCGCATCGATATCCTGCGCCATGCCCTGCATGACGGGTTGGACCTCGGCCTGTGCAAAGCAGTGCTCGCGGCGCGCGGCGTTGCGGTCGGGTCGCCGCGCCCGCCGCTGCCGTCCCGGAGTCCTGCCGAAGCGGCGGCGGCGCTCTTGGCCATGGGCCCGCTGTGATGGCCGCGGGCCCGGCCCCTGGCGGCAGCCATGCCGGGGACAAGACAGCGCGGCCCGGCGGCAGTGGGGGATGCGCATGCCCGGTGCCAAGCCGTGTGCATGCAGCTACGGGGACCCCTGCGCTGGCGGGCGTCCGTGTGGGCGGGGCGTGGGCGACCGCCTACGCCCCGATGCCGACGGAGTCCACCTGGACCCCGCCCCTGTCGATGCGCACCGCCATCTCGCCGCGGTCGGTCTCGATCGTGAGCCGATGGCCGCCCGGTCCATCGGCGGCGAAGGTCAACCCGGAGATGACCGCACCCCGGAGCGCGGTCAGCGCGGCGTTGACCGCATCGGCCTGGGCGGTCCGGGCGCGTCCCGCCGGCGTGCGCGCGAAGAGTCCGCGGGCCAGCGTGTCGGCCGCACGGCCGTGAACCTTGTCGAAGCGGCCTGTCTCGATCCCCAGCGCGAGCAATTCCTCCAGGGCCGGCAGGCACTCCCCCGGGATCCGGCCCCCGACCACGGCGGCCTGCAGAGCCAGGAAGCGGGTGCGCGCCGGCCCCCCGCGCACGCCCTGCAACACGTTCTCGACCTCCGGCGCGAGGAGGTCCCGCGCCGTCTGGTCAAGGAGCAACTCCCGCAGTTCCGTCGCATCCGCGCTGTTTGCTTCGGCGCTGTCTGCCATGGTTGCCTCTCCCCTGCCCAAAGGGAATGTATTATAAACCGGGTGGATTGATAGGGATGGTAGCGGCGCCCCACGCCAGTCGTCAAGCACTTGCTCGGGGCCCGGCAAGATGGACACGGCCAACCCCCGGACCGGGGACATGGCGTCGCGACGGCGCCGGCAGGATCGCCACCAATCCCGCCGCGGACGCCGGACGGGGTCGTCCGCAACGGCGGTGGCGGTGCCAGGCGAACTGAGGTCGGCTGCAGGGAACGCAGGACCAGAACACAATTTCAGTCCGCCCACGGCCTGCCGCTACAGAAGCGGCGAATCCAAGGCCGAAGGGGGCACAAGCCTGGTCGGGCGGACGTGTGGCGGGCCGAGCGCTCGGCCCGCCACACCAGATGCTGACCGGGCGTGGGTGTGAACGGCTGGGGAACATTGGCCATCATCCCGGCTTTCGGGATCGACACGCTGGCTGTCGCCGTCGGTCTCGGGACGGCGGGCGTCGGGCAACGGCGACGGCTCGCCCTGGTTATCGCCGTTTTCGAGGGGGGCATGCCCATCCTGGGGGCAGTGGTCGGCGGCTGGCTCGGCCGCCTGGCCGCCGGCTATGCGCTGTGGTCCGCCGCGGCGCTGCTGGCCCTGCTGGGTCTGCGCGAACTGAGCGAGGGACTGCGCGAACTGCACGGGGATGACGCCGGTCCGGAACGCGCGGCGCCACCGCGGCGTGAACGGTTCGGTTGGGGCCTGCTGCTTGTTGGTCTCAGCGTGAGCACCGACGAACTGGGCGCCGGTCTCGCGGCGGGGGCGGCCCGCCTGCCCCTGCGCATCCTGGCTCCGGCCCTGGCAGTGCAGGCGGCGGTCTGCACATACGCCGGGCTGCACGCGGGGGCCGCCCTGCGGCACCTGGCCGGCCGGTACGGCGAGATCGTGGCCGGATCGGCGCTGCTGGCCGTGGCCGTGGGTCTGGTACTCCTGGGCCGGGGCTAGGGCTGCCGCCGCAGGAACCCGCCACGGCGAGGCCACTGCGCCAATTCCCCCTGTGCCCCATGGGCCCACGGTTCGCGGCCGGGTAGACACCGGGCTCCTGCAGCACGGTCCCGGTAATGCCCGCGTCGGAGCCCGCTACCTGGCCAATTCTGGGCGGCAACCGCGCCAGGGGCAATCGTCAGCGGGCATGAGTTGTCGTCCATTTAGGCCGGGGCCCGTGCTGCGCGGGCTCGGCGCGCAGCGCCCGTCAGGCGCCAGGGCTGTACTGGCGGCATCATCCGGGCACCGGACCAGAGCCGCGTCGTTCCCGGTGAACAGCCTGAGCGACAAGTAATTGCGGGCGCAGCCCCAGATCGCCGCGCACGTGCGCCTCCGGGCATCCGGCCGCACCGCGGCCGCCCGGGCCCCGCAGCGGAAATCCGTGCCCTACAAGCGGTTGGGCGCCTGCCGGCCACCGAGCGGCGCGGCGTACGCCACCCCGGTCGCCGGTCCTTTCGTCTGCAGGCCCCCCCGCAATGACGCCATCCCGGGCACCGGACATTGCGAAAAGGATCACGCCGCGCGACGCGGAATTGGTCGCGACACACACCTCACCCCCGCCGGCGTTCCAGGACCACGGGCCGGGATGCGGCCGGCGAGGGGTGGGCCGACGCCGCCCAGCAGTGGCCGCATCCGGCCCGTGGCGGCCCCCGGCCGTTCCGGAAGACGTATGCGGCACGCCGCGGACCTTCTGCGCGTCGCGGTCAAGGCATGCCCCCGCAAACGAGGACGGGGTGTGCTGAAGGGGAAAACGGTGGCGGACAACGCGATGCCCGTGAGCGGCCACAGCGCAAAGCCCCGTCGCGGTCCCGTTGTCGCCAGATGGGTGCTGCGTGCCGACCCCCGGTCCCGAAGCGGGCGGTGCGCCCGATGAGCGACGAACGCACGCTGGTCGTGGTCAATCCCGCGGCCGGCGCCGGGCGGGTCGCCCGGGACTGGCGGCGTCTGGCCGGCGATGCCCGTCGCTGCTTCCCGTTCGAGGAACGCTGGACGACCGCCCCCGGCGACGCGACGGACATTGCCGCGGCCGCGGCGGCCGACGGCTTCTCGCGCATCCTCTCGGTCGGCGGGGATGGTACCCTCCATGAGGTGGTCAACGGGGCGGCGGGTACTGGGTTGGCCGTCGGCGTGCTACCCCTCGGCACCGGCAACGACTTTGCCCGTTGCACCGGCCTCCTGCGGCCTGCGCGCCCCCTCCTGGAGGGCTTGGCCCGCGGTGGAACACGGCTCATCGACCTGGGACGGGTGCACGACCGTTACTACATCAATATCGCCGGGGCCGGCTTCGACGCCGAGGTGGCCCGGCAGGTCAACGCGATGGCCTCCAAGGCCTCCGGCACGATTCCCTACCTGCTGACCGCAGTGCGCCTGGCCTTCGTCTACCAGCCGCCGGCGATCACCATCACCCTGGACGACCTGCCCCCCCTGGGACCCGAAACCCGCCTGCTCGTCGCAGTGGGCAATACCCGCGCATACGGAGGCGGCATGCGCGTCTGCCCACAAGCGAAGGTCGACGACGGGCTGCTCGACGTGTTGATGGTGGGCGACCTCCGCCGCTGGGCCACGCTCGGCCTCCTGCCCAAGGTCTTCCTCGGGGCGCACCTGGGTCACCCGGCCGTCGATTACGCCCAGGCGCGCTCGGTGCGCCTGGACGGACCGGCGAATGTGGCCCTCCACGCCGACGGTGAGGTGCTGGGCGGATTGCCCGCCACCTTCAGCGTGCTGCCGGGCGCGCTCCGTTTGTGGACGCCCGCCTGAAGGGTCCACCGGCGCACTGAGCACGCGCTGTCCCTGCGGCGGCACCGAACGCATGTGGATTGGCGCGCAACGACGGCGGGGCGACAACGGACGGGCGGATGTGTTTTCACCTTCCCCGCGACCGAGGGGCTCGGGCCGGCCCGGAGCTGCGTGGCGCCACCTCCCTGCCGGGTCCGGTTACCTCCCGGGAATACCCCGCTTCTCGGGAGGCAATTTGAGGCATGCCTCTCCGGCGCGGCGGTGGGCCCCCGGGCCCTCCCGAGGCCAGGGAGGCCCCCCCCGTCCCAGTCGTCCCGTCCCTGTCGCGGCAGGTCCGGATACCGGTGCCGCAGAACTGCCCGGAGATGGCGCCGCTAGATCGACGGCTTCCAGAAGCCCAACCTCGGAGGGGGCCCAGGCGTCATGTTCCAACGGGTGGTGGTTGCGCTCGACGGTTCGGCGCTTGGCGAGACGGTTCTGCCGGTGGTCCGGAAACTGCTGGAGGAAGGATCGGCGCAGGTGTGGTTGGTGCACGCCGTGGCGCCGGAAGCGGAGTGGGTGTGGGGCGCTGCCGCGCTGGGCCAGCCCATCGCCCTGCCTCCTCCTCCACCGGTGGACTATCCATCCCTGGCACGAACCTACCTGGATCGAGTGGCCGCCAGTCTCGCGGCGGGCGAGCGGGTGCAGTGGAGCGTGCACGAGGGCGAACCGGCCGCCGTCATCGTTCGCGTCGCCGAAGAGACGGATGCGCAGTTGATCGCCATGTCGACGCACGGCCGCACCGGTCTCGGCCGACTCCTTTTGGGCAGCGTCGCGGATCAGGTCCTGCGCAACTCGACCCGCCCGGTACTGCTGATTCGGCCTGACGAAGCCGCCCTCCGGGCGGCGGAGCAGGCGCGTCCCGCTCCCGCTCCGTAAACGGCGGGCGTGGGACGCCAACCGGAACGCCCGCCTGGGCGCGTGCGCACTGCGGTGACCCTGCCCCGCGTGCTGCTCTGGCCCCGAAGGGAGGAGGCGGCGGCGTGCGGCGCAGGCGCCGTGCGCGCGCCCGGGTGATCGGCATGGTCAACCTCGGAGAGGCCCTGGACCTGCTCTTTACGCATCTCGGCGACTTCTCCGGCAGCCGCGGGGAAGCCGTTCCGCTGCGTTCCGCCCTGGGACGCGTGCTGGCGGCGGATGTGGTCGCCGTACGGCCGGTGCCCGAGGGGCCGCGCGCCGCGATGGACGGCTTCGCCGTCGCCTCGGCCGGTTTGCAGGGCAGAGGCGCGCCGCGCACCCTGTGCCTGGCAGGGCGGGTACTCGCCGGCGGGATGCCCCCCCCTTTGCCGGCGGGCGGCACGGTGTTCGTGGCCACCGGAGCCCCGCTCCCGCCTGGCGCCGACGCCGTGGTCCCGCGGGAACTGGCGGCATGGGACGCCGCCGGCCCGGACGGGGGACCGGCCCCCGGGACCGCGGTCACCCTGCGCCAAAGGGCGACCGCCGGAGACCATGTGATGCCGCCGGGAGAGTGGGTGCCGGCCGGCGCTGTCGTCCTACGCGCCGGCGTCCTGCTCACGCCACCGGCGCTCGGCCTGCTGGCGACGCTGGGGAAGCGATCCGTGCGCGTCCGCCGCCGCCCGACGGTGGCCATCCTCGCCACCGGGGACGAACTGGTGGCACCGGGGCGGCCCCTCCCTCCCGGCGGTATTTACGACAGCAACACCGCCATGCTGCAGGCCGCCTGCGCTGCGGCCGGCGCGCGGGCGTCCGTGCTCCCCCGCGTCCCCGATCACGGCCCGGCGCTGCGCGCCGCCCTGGCCGCCGCCCTGGAACGCGAGCCGGCGCTGGTGCTGACCAGCGGAGGCGTCTCTGTCGGACCGGCGGACCTTGTGCCCGCGGTGTGGCGCGCACTCGGAGCCGAGGAACTCTTCTGGCGGGTAGCCATCAAGCCCGGCAAACCCGTCTTCGCCGCGCGGCTTGGCGCCACGGCCGTACTGGGCCTGTCGGGCAGCCCCACGGCGTGTTGGACGGCGTTCCAGGTGCTGGCCGGACCGCTGCTGCGACACTGGGCCGGCCTTTCCCGACCCTTCCCCGCCCCGCAGCGGGTGCGCCTCACTGATGCGCTGTCCGGGTCGGCTGACATGCTCCGACTCCTCTGGAGCGCCGTCGGCCCGGGCGGCGACGCGGCGCCGGCCGTGCGCCGCGCGCCGGGCGTTCTGCTGCAGATGGCCTCTGCCAACGCGCTCCTGCTTCAAGCCGCCGGCTCGGGCCCGCTCGCCGCCGGTGCGGCGGCCTGGGCGCTACGCCTGGACCGAATCGGGGAGGCGGGCGAGACCGACGCCCGAGCGTTGCTGGCGGCTGCCGCCCGGCCGGGGGCGCTTGGGGACGGGGGGACCCGAGCGGTCTTCGTTCCGCCGGCACTGCCTCCGGCGCCGCCCGCGGACCAAGCCGGCGCACCCCCGCCGGCCGGTCGGGGCCAGGTCACCGCGCCGGCCCCCGCCTGGCCGGCGGTTTGCGCCGTGGGCGGTCGCTCCGGTCATGGCAAGACCACCCTGGTCGAGCGCTTGATCGCTGCGTTCACCGCGGCCGGAGAGCCGGTGGCGACTGTGAAGCACCACGGGCACGGGACCCCGCTCGACGCGCCGGGCAAGGACGGGTTCCGCCACCGGGCAGCCGGGGCGCGCCTGACGGTGGTGGCGGGAACCGGGGGCATCCTCTGGTCCGAGGCTGTCCCGGGTGATCCGGCGCTGGAGGCCTGGCTGCCGGCATTGCGCGCGCGCGCCGCCGAAGCGGGCTGCCGCTGGCTCCTGGTCGAGGGCTATCACCAGATGCACCTGCCCCGGGTCGAGGTCCTGGACACGGCGCGGGCGGCTGGCCCCCACTGCGCGGTGGGGCACGGCCTGTTCCTCATCGCTGCCACCAACCCCGCCGCCGCCGCCGCGCCGGCGGGTGTGCCCGTGCTGGCGCGCGACGACGTGGCCGCCGTCGCGGCGGCGATCCGCCGCACCTGCCTGCCCGGATGAGCGTCGGCCGACCCGGAGAGGGGGGGGCGGATCCGGTGCTGGCGGTAATCCTGGCCGGAGGGGCCAGCCGGCGCATGGGGCGGCCCAAGGCGTGGCTGGAAGTCGGCGGACGGAGCTGCATCGCGCGGGTGTGGGATGCCTGCCGCTCGGCCGGGCTGGAGGTGGAGTTCCAGGGGACCCTGGCCGGTCTCCGGGAGGCCTTCCCGGAGACCGGCATCCATCCGGATCGCGAGCCGGGGCAGGGACCGCTGGCGGCGCTGGCCGCTGCGCTTGTGCGCCACCCGGGCCGGGCCGTGCTGCTGGTCGCCTGCGACATGCCGTTTGTCTCCGCCGGCTTCCTGCTCGGGGTGACGGCCGGACTGGAGACCGCGGACTGGTCCGTCCCCTGCGACGCAGCGGGCATGCACCCGCTGTGCGCCGCCTACGCCCCCACAACGCTTCCGGCGGCGGAGGCCCTACTGGCACGCGGCCGCCGGGACATGCACGCCCTGCTCGCCCACCCCGGACTCCGCGGCTGCCGCGTGGCGCCGCGCCCGGAGTGGGGCGATCCCCGGGCTCTGCTTTGCAACCTCAACACCCCGGCGGACCTCGAGGATGCCCGGTGCCTGGCGGGGTGCCGCGCGCCCCGGACGGCGGGCCGGTGACGGGACCGCGCGTCTCAACCCTCCGGGCCCGTGGCGGCGACCGCCGCGCGGGCGCGCACATGCGTCATCAGGTTCGCGGCGGCCAGGGACGCAGACCCTCCGCCGCGCCGGGTGATCAGCACGATCGGGCGCGGCGGGAAGCTGATCCCCGCCACCCGGCGGGTCACAATCCCGCCCCCGGCAGCCTCGTAGCGCACGGACCGGGCAGCCACCACGCCGATGCCGAGACCCGCTGCCACCGCCTGCTTCACCTCTTCGGTGGAACGCATGTGCATACCCACGAGCGGGTGCAGACCCGACTCCTGCAAACGCGCGACTATGTATCGGCGCGTCGGCGAGGCATCGTCGCCCGGGAGGATGAAGGTCTCTGCACGCAGATCGGCCGCGGTCAGTGTGGACCGGTCCAGGAGCGGATGGCCGGGTGGGAAAATCAAGGTGAAGTCAGCGTTGAGCAGATGTTCTTCCTGGAGGCGTTCGTCATGGCATGGGCCCCAGATCAGGCCCACATCGATCCGGCCGTGCAGCACGGCTTCGCGCACGCGCTCGGTCAGGTCGGCTTCGACGGTGACCTGCGCCTTGGGATAGCACTGACGAAAGCCATACAGCAGTACCGGCAGGTAGTAGACGACCCCGGTGGTGCTGGCGCCGACGCGGATGGTGCCGCGTCGCCCGCCCCGATATTCCGCCATGGCCGTTTCGGCCTCGGCGAAGGCGACGCGGATACCGGCCGCGTGGCCGTAAAGCGCCACACCGGCCTCGGTCGGCACCAGTTGACGCCCGACGCGCTCGAAGAGGCGGAGTCCGAGTTCGCGTTCGAGGTCCCGGACCTGCATGCTCACCGCGGGCTGCGTGAGCCTCAGCACCTGCCCGGCGGCAGAGATGCTGCGCTGCTCGTATACGAGGCAGAAGACCTCCAACTGATGCAGCCGCACCGCGACCCCTCCCCCGCGCCCGCCTGGGCGGCGCCAGCCCGGCAGTGGACAATCATCAAGAAAGCGTGATACATGCAGCAGACTTTGTCAAAATGGAATGATGCCTCCACCGCGAAGCCTGTCACGGGAGGGGTGTTCTTGACCACCCAGCCGGATGTGGCCCCGCGCCCGGTACTCTGGGGCAAAGTGCTCGACCAGGACCGCTGCATCGGCTGCCACGCCTGCACCGTGGCCTGCAAGTCGGAGAACGAGGTCTCCATGGGCGTCACGCGCACGTTCATCAAGCAGGTTGAGATCGGCATGTTTCCCAACGTGCGGCGCCACTTCCAGGTAACGCGCTGCAACCAGTGCACCGACGCGCCGTGCGTGGCGGCCTGCCCGGTGACGGCGATGTTCCGGCGGCCCGACGGCATCGTGGACTTCGACCGCGAGGTCTGCATCGGTTGCAAGGCCTGTATCGCCGCCTGCCCGTACGACGCCATCTTCATCGATCCCCAGACCCACAGCGCCGAGAAATGCAACTTCTGCGCCCACCGCATCGACCAGGGACTGCAGCCGGCGTGCGTCGCCGTCTGCCCCGAGGGCGCGATCATCGTCGGGGACATGAACGACCCCGGCAGCGAGATCAGCCGCATCCTCTCCCGGGAACGCGTGGAGGTACGCAAGCCGCACGCGCGCACCAACCCCAAGGTCTTCTACAAGGGTGGGGACGTCGCCGCCCTCGATCCGACGCGCGCCGAAGCGCGCCCGATGTTCAACACGGCCGAAGCCCGGCGGGACGGCATGCCGCCCCCGGTGCCCGCCGCGCCGGCGCAGAACGGGATCCGCTCCTCCGCCGCGGCGGTTATCGCCTACGACGATAGTCACACCTTGCCGTGGGACTGGCGCGTCTCCCTGTACACATGGACCAAGTCGCTCAGCGCCGGTGTGTTCGGCCTGGCCGCCGCGCTCTCCCTGGCGACCGGTCGGGGCGCGAGCCTACAGGGCACCGCAGCCGCGCTGTCGCTGCTCTTGCTGGTCGCCACGCTCGGCCTGATCGTCGCCGATCTCGAACACCCCTGGCGCTTCTACCGGATCCTGCTGCGGCCGCAGCCGCGGTCGTGGTTGGCGCGCGGCGCCTTCATCCTGACCGGGTATGCATTGCTGCTCGCGCTCGACCTGCTTGGCACGCTCATCGGCTCGGGATCGCTGCAGAATGCCCTGCGCGCGCCGGGCATCGTCCTTGGGGCGCTGGCGGCGGCGTACACGGGCTTTCTCTTCGCCCAGTGCCGTGGGCGGGATCTGTGGCAGAATCCGAGCCTCCCAGTGGCCCTGATCGTGCAGGCGGCTGTGGCCGGGAGCGCGGGGTTGCTGCTCCTTGGCGCCGCGCTCCCGCTCCCGGGCCCGTGGGCGGCGGCGCTTCCTCCGATCCTGGTGGCGGCCGTCGCCGCACACCTGCTGCTGGTCGCCTCCGACGCAGTAGTGCCCGCGCACACCGGCGACGCCCTGGCCGCGGGCCGGCAACTCCGGCGCGGGGTCTATGCGGGCTGGTACTGGGTGGGGCTCCTCTGCGGCGCGGTGCTCCCGCTGGTCGGCGCCCTGGCCGGCGCCGCCGTCCCGGCCGCCGCCCTGGCCCTGCTGGGCCTGTTCCCGTACCAGCACGCCTATGTGCAGGCCGGACAGTCCGTCGCACTGAGTTAGGGGCAGCGGGACGACAGCGAACCCGCCCCCCCGCTGCCGGGCTCCGGTCTTCCGTCCCTCGCGCCCCCACGTCCGGCGGACGACGACCTGGGCGGCTTTGGCGGCAACTTTGGAGACGTCCACACAGAGGTGGTTGCAGGACATGGCAGAGAGCATGGCGCGCGGTCCAGCGGCGGTGTCCGGCGGCGGTTTTTTCGAGCGCGTGCGGCGCTTCACCCTCCGCACCCCGCTGGCGCAGACGGCGGCCGCCCGACGGCAGTCAGCGGCGATCGCTGACGCCGGCGCGGCGCGGATGACCGCAGCGGCGGACGACGACACGGCGCGGACGGCCATCCATGCGCGCGTGCGCGCTGCGGGCGGGGGTCTCGCCGGCTCGGCCCCCTACAGCCGCTGGGGCGAATGGTCCGAACTGGACGCGCGCTCCTGGCCGCGGCGGCGCCTGAAGCGCTACGCCCTGATTCCCACCGTATGCTTCAACTGCGAGGCGGCCTGCGGGCTCCTGGCCTTCGTGGACCAGGAGACGGGCGAGGTGCGCAAGTTCGAGGGCCAGCCCCTGCACCCCGCCAGCCGGGGCCGCAACTGCGCCAAGGGCCCCGCCACCATCAACCAGGTGCGCAACCCCGAGCGGATCCTGCATCCCCTGCGCCGCGCCGGGGCGCGCGGCGAAGACCGCTGGGAACAGGTGACCTGGGATCAGGCCCTGGACGACATTGCCGGCCGCATCCGCGCGGCCATCGTCGCCGATCGGCGGGACCGGGTGGTCTACCACGTCGGCCGACCTGGCGAGGACCTGTTCACAGAACGCGTGGTGGCGGCCTGGGGCGTCGACGGCCACAACTCGCACACCAACGTCTGCTCGGCGGGGGCCCGGACCGGCTACCACTACTGGTTCGGCTTCGACCGGCCCACGCCCGACTACGCCAAGGCGCGCTTCGTGCTCCTGCTCTCCAGCCACCTGGAGTCGGGCCACTACTTCAACCCGCAGGCCCAGCGCATCGGCGAGGCCCGTCTGGAGGGCAGCAAGGTCGCCGTGATCGACACGCGGCTCAGCAACAGCGCCTCGCAGGCGGACTGGTGGCTGTGTCCCTGGCCGGGGACAGAGGCGGGGCTGCTCCTTGGCCTGGCGAACCTGCTTTTGCAAAAGGACTGGATCGACCGCGACTTCCTGCGGCGCTGGGTCAACTGGGAGGACCTCCTGGGAGACCGAGCGTACCTCGACGACCTGGTGCGCCGCGGCATCCTCGCCCGTGCGCCCGAGGGTCGGGAATTCGAGGACTTCGTGACGCTCCTGCGCGAGATCTACGCCCCCTATACCCCCGCGTGGGTCGAGGCCGAGTGCGGGGTGGGCGGCTCGGTCCTGGAGGAGGTGGTCGCGGAGATCCACCGCGCCGGACGCGCCTTTGTCACCAACGTCTGGCGCAGCGCGGCGGCGGGGCACCTGGGTGGCTGGATGGTGGCCCGGGCCCTGCTCCTGCTGAACGTCCTGGTGGGCGCCATCGGCGAGCCGGGCAGCGTACTTCCCGCCGGCTGGTGCAAATTCGTGCCCAAGCCGCCCACCGAGCCCGATCCGGTCCGCGTCTGGAACGAACTGCACTTCCCGCGCACCTTCCCGCTGGCGAACCTGGAGATGAGCTTCCTCCTGCCGCACCTGATCCAGGAGCAGGATAAGCAGATCGACGTGTACTTCTCCCGGGTCTACAACCCGGTCTGGACCAATCCCGACGGCTTCAGCTGGATGGAGATGCTGCGGCATCCCGACCGGATCGGGCTGCACGTGGCCCTCACGCCGGTGTGGAGCGAGACGGCGATCTTCGCCGACTACGTGCTGCCGATGGGCCTTGGCCCCGAACGGCACGACCTGCACAGCTACGAAACGCACGCGGCACAGTGGATCGGGTTCCGCCAGCCGGTGGGCCGCGTCTTCCGCGAGTCGCGGGGCGAGCGTTTCGAGCACACCTACGAGGCCAATCCCGGGGAGGTCTGGGAGGAGAACGAGTTCTGGATCGAGCTCTCCTGGCGGATCGATCCGGACGGGAGCCTGGGCATCCGCCGCCACTTCAGTTCGCCCTACGACCAAGAGCGCAAGGTGAAGATCGAGGAATACTATCGCTGGATCTTCGACAACTCGGTGCCGGGCCTGCACGCCGCCGCCGCGGCAGTGGATGAGCGGCCGCTGGAGTACATGCGCCGCCGCGGCGCGTTCTGCGTCACCGAGGAGGTGTACCGCCAGCACGAGGAGCCGCTCCCGCTCGCCGTGCTGCAGGGGACCGTGACACACGACGGCGCGGTGTGGGCGGAGAAGGCACCGCCGCGGGTGAACCTGCGGCCGCAACCCGGTCCCTTCCGCGACGCCGAGGGACGCGTGCGCATCGGCATCCTGCAGGACGGCATCCCGGTGGAGGGTTTCCCCACCCCCTCCGGGCGCCTTGAGTTCTTGAGCCGTACGCTGCGCGACTGGAACTGGCCCGAGTACGCCATCCCCATCTACCCCCGCGACGCTGCTCAACGTGCGGCCATGCCGCACCTGGTGAGCCAGGTGCACCACACCTCGGTGCGCCGGGAGGCAGGCGAGTTCGCGCTCCTGCCGACCTTCCGGCTGCCGACGCTCATCCATACCCGCACCAACGGGGCGAAGTGGCTGTATGAGATCTCGCAGATCAACCCGGTCTGGATCCACCCGTCCGACGCGGCCCGCATGGGCGTGGACACCGGCGACCTGGTGCGGGTCGAAACCGAGATCGGCCACTTTGTGGACCGGGCCTGGGTCACCGAGGCCATCCACCCGGGCGTGATCGCCTGCAGCCACCACCTGGGGCGCTGGCGGCTCCACGACGACCACGGCACCGAACGTTGGAACTCCTCGGTTGTGCACTTGCAGCAGGACGGCTCGCGCTGGCGCCTGAACGTCGTCCACGGGGTTCAGCCCTTCCAGAGTTCAGATCCCGACTCGTCCCGCATCTGGTGGAGCGACGGGGGCGTGCATCAGAACCTGATCTTCCCCGTGCAACCCGACCCCATCAGCGGCCAGCACTGCTGGCACCAGAAGGTGCGCGTGCAGAAGGCACCGTCCACTGCGCACTACGGCGAGATCGAGGTGGACACGGCAGCCTCGCGGGCGGTCTACCGGCGCTGGCTCGAACTCTGCCGCCCCGTCTCCGGCAGCGGTAATCTGCGCCGGCCGATCTATATGCTGCGGCCCGTCAAGCCCCACCCGGACGCCTTCCGACTGCCGTAAAGCGGGCAGGGGGCGGGTGCCCGCCCCCTGCCCGCCGGTCCCGCTCCCTCCGGACGGGCCTCGGGGTAGGGCGCCCGGCCGCGGCGCCGGCGGTGGTCAGGGGGCGGCGGCGATGCCGAACATTCGGTCGAGCCGGCGGCGGGCGGTCTTGGCCTGTGCCACCCGCTGGGCCAGCGGCACGGGTCTAGTGCGGGCCTCCGTCGCGATCAACGCGTTCACCTGGGCGTCGGCCTGGGCAAGCGCGGTTTTCAGGCCCACCGCGCGCCCGAGCAGCTTTCCCCACCAGGCCTGGTCGATGGTCAGCGCCTGAGAGGATCCGTAGCGGAACCATAACTGCGGCGTGCCCCAGCCCTGCTGCGCGGCCTCCACGAAATAGTGCAACCCGGTGCCCTTCAATCCGGGCACCGTCGCCTCCACGATGCCCTCCCACTCTGCCCACAGACTGTTCAACGCCGGAGTGAACAGGAAGGTCTTCATCACAAAGCGCTGATACGTCTCCGCGGCAGACAGCCACTTCACAAGTTGCCACGCCGCCTCCGGCTGGCGCGTCGTCGCGCTGACCCCCCAAAAGTCGTTGGAGACGGGGTTCGCCCGCCCGTGCGGGTACAGCGGAGGGGGATAGAACCGCCACTTGAAGCTGCCGTGCCACGCCGTAAACCAGGGCAGGAGCCAGTTGACCTGGAAGTCCTGCATCACCAACTGGCCATTGCCCAGGTTGGGTGAACCGGGTCCCGCGATGGAGGTCGAGGGCGCCGCGATCCCCGACCAGTAGAGTCCGGCAACCAGCCACTCGCCGGCGGCGATGCCCGCCGGGGTTGCCAGGGTCTGCCGCGTGCGCGCCGGGTTGGTCACCTGGCCACCGAATCCCGGGACAACGTCCAGGAGGTCGTTCAACCCGCTCTGAAACCCGGCGCCGTATCGGACGACCGCACCGCCGGCCCCTGCGCGGCGTCTGGTCAGCGCGGCGGCCAGCCTGGCGAAGTCTTGATACGTCCACTCCGGGCTGGGGTACGGCATACCAGCCGAGTCGAAGGCGTCCAGACGCACCGCGAAGGCATGCGCGTCGACGTTGCGGCTCAGCGCGAACACGCCGAACCCGGTATCGAAGGTGCCGACCTGGCTCGGAGACCAGATCGCAGTGTTCACGTTGTCGCGTCGGAGGTAGGGTTCGAGGTCCAGGAGCAGTTGGGCTTGCACATAATCGCCGTACCGACAGCAGTCGGGGAAGACGTCGGGTGCACCGCCGGCGATGATGGCCGCCATGTTGGCGTCGGTATTGAGGAAGCCGACCAGTTGCGCCCTCAGCCCCGGGTGGGCGTCATCGAACCGCTGCAGGATCTCGCGGTAGAAGCCCGCGCGTTCCTGCGGCGTTCCGTCCTTCTGAAAGGCGGTCACGTCCAGCGCCACCGTCACCGTGGTGCTGGGCGCCGCGGCGGCCGGTCGCGCCGAGCGGGCACGCCGGGCCGTCGGTGGACGCGCGCACCCGGCCGCCAGGGCGACGGCGGCCGTCGCGGCGCACACACCGAGTCGCAGCAGTCTTCGGCGCCCGGACATCGCTCCCACATGTGTCGACCCCCTCATCCGAATCAGCGCGCGGGGTTGCTCGTGCCGTCGGCACCGGTTGCGCACAGGCCGACGGCCGCCCGGGCACGCACCGCCATCGCGGCCGGCGCGACCCAGGAGCACCTGGCTGAGTATGGCCGGCCCGAGCGGACGCCGGTGCGGGAGACAGGACGGCGGCAGGTCCCGCCCGACCTGCTCCGGGATGCGCCCCCTCCAAGACCCCGTTGCTGCACTCCCGCGCCCGCCCCCCGTTGGCCAGCAACGGTGGGCCAGGGGCCCTGCTTCCCGCTGCTCTTTGTTCCCCAAGACCTGCAGCTGCTCGCGCCCGAAGGCCGAAGAAACTGCCGCCGGGACAGCGATGCCTCGTCTCCGGAAGCGTCCGGGGGCGAGGGGACAAAGCCTGAGGGTACTGCCAGAGCGGACTTATGCAGCACCCTCCTACCGGCGGACGCTCCGCCCCTCATCCACATAGCGCCGCAACAGGGCCCGCAGTTCACCCACCACATCCGGGCGCTCCGAATACAGGTTTCTGCCCTCCGCGGGATCTTCCGCGAGATGAAAGAGCTCGCCGGGATGGTTGTGGGGCACGTACCCCCGCTCCTGCTTGAACCACTCCGGCTCCCGGTTGCCGTCGCCGCTCGGGGCGTCGACAAAGACCCAGTCCCCCTTACGGATGGCCAGCGCACCATTGCCGGCGTGATAGACGATCGCCTCGCGCCTGGACGCATCCAGTGGGCGTCCCAACAGCACGGGCAGCGCGGACAGGCTGTCTTCTCCGGCCCCGTCCGGGACGTCGAGACCGGCCGCATCCGCTGCGGTGGCCAGAAAGTCCACCAAGCTGATGGTCTGACCGTTTTGGCTGCCGGCGGGGATATGCCCGGGCCAACGGGCGACGAAGGGCACGCGGTGGCCCCCCTCCCAGAGGTCCCGCTTCAGGCCGCGCAGTGCACCCATGCTGTAGTGGCGGTGGCGGAGGATGCGCTCGTAGGCATTGCGCTCCGGGCCATTGTCACTGGTGAACAACACCAGTGTGTTCTCCCCCACATCGCTCGAGTCCAGGGCCCGCATCACCTGTCCGACGGCGTCGTCCACCTGCACGCAGAAATCTCCGTAGTCCCCCGCGCCGCTGGCGCCGCGGAAGCGGGCCAACGGCAGGACGGGCGTGTGCGGTGCCGGAAGCGCCAGGTACAGCAAGAACGGGCGGGTCGCGTCGGCAGCGCGATCCTGGATGTGGGCGACAGCCGCTGCCGTGAGGTGCGGCAATACGTCGTCATGCCGGAAGTCGTTGGCGATCACGCCCTCGCGCCAGAAGGCGTCCCAGGGGCTCGCGGCGATGAAACCCTCGGGCACGGCCGTCACCCGGTCGCCCTCCACGTAGCAGTACGGCGGCATGTCGAGCGAGGCCGGGATGCCGTGAAAGCGGTGAAAGCCTGCCGTGGTGGGCCCGTTGCGGATCGGCGCGGCGAAATCGATGCCGTGGCTGGGGTCCTCCTTGGCCGGCTCGGCGCCGCCGTCGCGACGCTGCCAGTCCCAGCCCAAATGCCATTTGCCGATGCAGGCCGTGTGATATCCGGCCGCGGACAGCATCGAGGCGGTGGTGGGGCGACCGTCTTCCAGCAGGTGCTCGCTGAAACCGCCCAGCACCCCTCGCGGCAGACGGGAACGCCAGCAGTAGCGCCCCGTCAACAGGGCGTAGCGCGTCGGCGTGCACACCGCCGACGGCGCGTGCGCATCCGTGAGCCGTACGCCCTCGGCGGCCAGGCGGTCCAGATGGGGCGTGGGAATCTTGGACTCCGGGTTGTAGCAACCGGGGTCGCCATATCCCATGTCGTCGGCAAGGATCAGGACAATGTTGGGTCGTTCCGCCATGACGCGTATCCCCCTGTGCCGTTCTGTGGTCGGAGGGCGCCCCCGCCCATCCGGCCGGATACCCGGTGCGCTGAGCGCTCCACCCGGCGCCCGCAGGGCTGCGGGTCCCGCATCTGCTCTTCCTGGCCCGGCCCCCGGATGTGGTACCGAGTCCGACCACCTCCGCGTCGGGCGTCACCTGGCGCGGGCGCGTCGCGTCGGCATCAGAGCCCGGGCTGGATCCTCGCCACGGCAGGACCGAGGCACACCAGGCCCGCGCTGCCGGCGTTGAAATCGGCCAATGCGGCAGGCCGGCCGATTCCCGGGTTGTACAGGCCGTGCTACAGCCATCGTGGAGGGTTGCGCCGCCCGCGGGGTGGCAGCGCATGCGGACAGCGCGACCGCCCCCAAAAGGGACACGGCCCCTGAGGCGGAAAGAGCGGCACGGCGCGTCATCGACCAGGAGACCGCTCGATGCTCGGCTCCCACAACTCTCCATCCCCCGATCCGACACGTGCAGGCAACCTTGATGCGCTGGAACGCGCGGCGGGGTGATCACCCGGCACCGGGGAGTACCATTTCCCAATCCTTCATCGACGGCGGAATCCACCCCCCCGGACGTACATACCCGATAGAATAGGTGATCTCCTGCCACCCTGGGGCGCACGCCAGGGTGGCGTCCCGGCGGGGGGAGGCTCCGACCGCGAGGCCGGGCAATGCAGGTGCGGGTCGACACCCCACCCCACAGACCACGGACGCACCATCGCTGCCGCGGCACGGACTTCCGCGCCGGATCCACAGGCTCCCCAGGGCGGCGGGGCGGGCGCGGGGTGACCATTGCCGCCCTCGCCGCCTGTCAGGAACTGCGTGTGCTGGAACGAGAGGCAGTCCAGATCCGTCAGCGCACGGCGGCAGCCGCCGACCGACCAATCCCGGCAGGCAACCGGGCCGGGACATCCAACCCTTCCTCATCCCCCGGGGAGGTGTCCGTGTGGAGCCCATCGAGTTGCCCGCCCTGCAACGGAAGCTGGACGAACTGATCGGCAAGCGGCTGTACCTGCACCTGGAGACCACGGCCGGCGCCTATACGGCCGGCGGCTTCGGGGCATTCATCCGCAACGCGGCTGTGGAGGTGCGGCGCGCCGTGGTGCGCGGCAAGGGGCCCTTCCGCGCCGGCATCGAGACCGACGGCGGCTGGATGTACGCCGAAGGGCTGACGGACTGGGAGGTGGACGACGGCGGCCGCCTCCTGATGGCCGGATACGAGGGCGAAGGCCGGGTGACGGTGGTTTGCGAACTCAGCGCTACGCCCTTTCCCATGGATCCTGCGCAGCGCCGGATCGCCCCCCCTGTCCCGGACACTCCGCGCCCCGGCGGGGAACACTTCCCACCGCCCACCCCCGAGCGCGCGGTCGTGTCGGTGCTCGCCCATCCGGACGACGAAACCTTCGGCGCCGGCGGCACGCTGGCGGCGTATGCGCTGGCCGGCATACCCGTCACCTGTGTGTGCGCCAGCCGCGGCGAGCAGGGTCGAAACATGGGCAAACCTTCCTTCGCCACCCGCGAGACCTTGGCCGAGTTGCGGGTGCGCGAACTGACCGCCGCCTGCGCGGCGCTGGGTGTCGCCGACCTGCGGCTCTTGGGGGTCTGGGACAAGACCGCCGAGTTTCGCGATCCGGAGATATTGGCCGACCGCATCCACGCCATCCTCACTGAGGTCCGGCCGACACTGGTGATCACCTCGCACCCGGTGCACGGAGGGCATCCCGACCACTGCGCCGTGGGGGAGGCGACGATCCGGGCCGTGCGGCGGCTACCGGCCGCCGAGCGGCCGCGGGTCACCTGCCGGGCGGTGCCGCAGTTGGCTGAAACGGAAGGCCCGACCCTGCACACGGTGCAGGTCTCCGGCCCGGTGGCGGAGGCCAAGCGGGCGGCGACACGCGCGCACCGCTCGCAAAGCGAGGCGATGCTCCAGCGCCTGGAGACCAACCCTCAGCAAGCCGAGGAACGGCGCCAGCGGACGGCGCAGGAACGGTGGATGGATTACCCGGTGTAGCGGCGGCGTGCCGGGGGTGGGGCGCCCGCGGTCCCCCGCCCCACCCCCGCAGTGACGCCACCCTGCCCTGTCCCTGGAGGAACCCGCGAGTCCTGCGCGAAGCGGTGCATGTGGGGGTGTGGGGCATGCAGGCCACGCTGTGGGAACCGTCCGCCCGGGGTTGCTTCGCCGAGTGGGACGGCGACGGCCCGCGCGTGGAGCGCGTGGCGACCGGCTTTGAGTTCACCGAGGGCCCGGTGTGGGTGCCGCACCTGCCAGGCGGTGCCGGCCTGCTGTTTTCCGATATCCCGGCCGACACCATTTACCGCTGGCGGGCCGGGGACGCGCAGGCCCAGGTCTGGCGCCGCCCCAGCGGTCACAGCAACGGCCTCACCCTGGACCGCGCGGGCCGGCTGCTGACCTGCGAGCACCACCGCCGCCGCGTAACCCGCACCGTCCTCCGGGTCCCCTACGGAGAGGAGCCCGTCGTTGTCGCCGCGCGACATGGCGGCCGGCGGCTGAACAGCCCCAACGATGTTGTGGTGCGCAGCGACGGCTGCATATACTTCACCGACCCGACCTACGGCCTGCGCGACGACTTTGGCGAGGATGCACCGGCCCACGAGGAGCAGGACAAGCGCCGTGTCTACCGCCTGCCCGCCGCGATCGCCGCCGGGCTGCCCGAGGTGCCGGACCCCGGCGCGTCGCCGGCACCGCCGGAGCCGCTGGCATCTGGGCAGGGTCCGCTGCAGCCCAATGGTCTGGTCTTCTCACCCGACGAGCGTGTGCTGTATGTGGGCGACAGTGAGGCGGGGCGGCTGCATGCCTTCGACACCGCGCCGGACGGCACGCTTTCCGGCGGGCGGATCATCCACACCTTCGACCGTGCGATGGGACCGGGCAGCCCCGACGGGATGCGCGCCGACGCGGAGGGCCGCATCTGGTGCACGGGGCCCGGGGGCCTATGGGTGCTCGCGCCGGACGGCCGCGCCCTCGCCCATGTGCGCCTCCCCGAGATCACCGCCAACGTCGCCTTCGCCGAGGACGACGGGCGCACACTGTTGGTGACCGCCTCCACCTCGGTGTACCGTCTGCGGGCCGCCGTGCCGGGCGTCCCCGGCAGGGCGTAGGCGGCCGCCGCCCGGGTCCAGCCGTGCGCGGCGGCCGCCACCGTGGCCGTGCACGGCCACCCAACCCCCGGCGATCAACCGTTTCGCCGCAATGCCGACGACGGCGAGAAGGGACGGGTTCCGGCACCGGTTGCGTGTGGAGCGGGTCTCGGCGGACAGGTCCCTGTGCGGAGCGTGGATCCTGGCGTCGAGTTTCATCTCCAGCGCCTTTCCGCCGGCCCGCAGGTAACCCCGCGCCCGCCGCAGACCGTCCGGACGTTGCAGAATGAGCCAGGACGCCGCCGCGGGCCCCGGGGGCCCGCCCGGCACGTGGGCGGCGGCCCCAATTTTTTCGACCGCAGCCGCGGCAGTCGCCATCCCGGGGTCCGCCATATTCCAGATCAGCGGGTGTGGCAAGCCCTCCGCTGCTTGGGCGCCGCGCAGGCGCCCAGCCTACGTCCCGTTCGCTTTCCCGCGAATCACGTCATCGAGCAGGGCCTCCAGTTCATGCTCGAAACCGCCGGTCTCCAGCGAGCAGTGCATCCCGCATTCCTTCGGCGCCCCCTGCTCCCACCACCAGCGCCCGGCGCGCGGGTCCTCGCCCCTGGTCGTCGGCCGCGTGCAGCAGGCGCAGGAAATCGACGTGTAGCCCTGGTCATAGAGCTTGTGGTAGGGCACATCGTTGCGGCGGACGTAGTTCCAGACGTCGTCGTGGATCCAGTCCGCCAGCGGGTTCAGCTTGCAGATCCCGTCGTGGTCGTGGTCGACGTCGATCTTGCGGATGTTGCTCCGCGTGGGCCAGTGCTCGCGCCGCAGCCCGGTGATCCAGGCGTCCAGCTCGCCGAGCTTCCGCCCCAGCGGCTCGACCTTGCGCACCTCGCAGCAGAGCAGGCGCTTGGCCACGCTCTGATAGAAGAGATTGACCCCGTGCCGCGTGGTCATCCGCTCCACCTCGGCGGCGTCGGGAAACAGAACCTCGAATTCAATACCGTAACGGTCGCGCACGGCGTCGATCAGTTCATAGGTCTCCTGCGGCATGCGGCCAGTGTCGACGGTGAAGACCCTGATCTTCGGGTCTATCCGCCAAGCCATGTCCAGCAGGACAAGGCTCTCAGCCTGCAGCGAACTGCAGACGGCGATCCGGTCGCCGAATCTCTCCAGGGACCAGGCCAGCACATCCTCGGCCGGCCGGTCGTCGAACTCGACCGCCAATTCGCCCACCTCGTAGTCGTCAAGCAGCACACGGTGCGCCTGCAGTTTGCTCACAGCCTCCGCCATACGTGCCAACCCCCCGGCGTCTGGCCGCGACACATGTCGCGGCGCTCAATGATCCCTCGGCCCCTGCTTCTCCCGCCTTGCTCCGCGGGTCGGGGATGCCGGCCGCACCGCGGGCGCTCAGCCGGCGGCCACCTGTGCGGTGCCCGCGGCGATCGCCGCCAACTCCAGGTCGCTCTTGCGCTCGAAGTACTGCCGGTACGTCTCGCCCTCGTGCCGCTGCGCCAGATAGGCACCGACCAGCCGCTCCACGTAGCCGGTGACGCTGTCCTTGGGCACGCGGCGGATCAGCGGGCGGCCGACATTGGCCTCCGCCCCCTGGCCGCCCCGCAGGAAGATGTCATAGGCCTCGATCTTTTCGGAGCCGTCACCGCGCAGCGTGGTTCCCTGCAGACCGATGTCGCCGATGAAGTGCTGCGCGCAGGCGTGCGGGCAACCGTCCAGGTTGAGGCGCAGCGATGCGACCTGCTCGCCGAAGGTGCCCTCCAGGTGCTCCACCATGCCGCGCAGCTTGGTCTTGGTCTCCCCGACCGCGTAGTTGCACAGGGGGCTCCCCGTGCAGCCGATGGCCGCGCCGCGCAACCCGTTGACGGCCAGCGGGAAGCCGATCTGCCCGACGCGGGCCACAACGCCCTCCAGCGCCGCCTCGGGAACGCCCGTCAGAATGAAGTTCTGCTGCCGCGTCAGCCGGATGCCCCCACCGAGGGACTCGGCCAAGTCGGCGACGGCCTCCATCTGCTCGCCGCGGATGATGCCCAAAAACACCGGGAAGCCGATGTAGTACAGGCCATCCTGGACCTGGGGATGGATGCCGAGGTGGTAGTTCGGGCCCGGCACCGCGACCGGAGCCGGGAAGTCCGGCAACCGGCGGCCGAGGATGGCCTCGACCTTCTGCCGGTAGACCTCCGGCCCGTGATCCTCCATCGCGAACTTGAGGCGGGCCTTGGCCCGACTCATGCGGTACTTGTTGTCGCCCGACCAGACGTCGATGACGGCGCGCAGGACCTCCAGCACCTCGGGGACGTCGGCCTTGACCCAGACGCCCAGGTCGCGGCTGATGCGCGGGAAGGTCGAGAGGCCGCCGCCCACCCGCAGCCCGAATCCGCACTCGCCCTCGGCGTTCCGGGCGCCCACCAGCGCTATGCAGTTGATCTCCGGCGCGTTGCACTGGTGCGGGCAGGCGCTGATCGTGATCTTGTGCTTGCGCGGGAGGTTGCTGTAGACACGGTTGCCGTAGAAGTACGCGGCCGCCGCCGCCACGAAGGGGGTGCAGTCGAAGAGCTCGGCTCCGTCGATGCCCGAGACGGGGCAGCCGGTGATGTTGCGCACGGTGTCGCCACAACCGCCGGCCATATTGAACCCCGCGGCGTCTAGGGTCTGAAAGACGGCGGGGAGATCGGGCAGCGTGATCCAGTGCAACTGCACGTTCTGCCGCGTCGTCAGTTCGCCCTCGTCGCGCCCGTAACGCCGGCTGAGCCGGCCGATGACGCGCAGCTTCTGCGGGGTGAGGATGCCCGAGGCGATCTTGATCCGCATCATGAACGTGCCGACCTTGGGCTTATCGTGATAGAGGCCGTACCACTGAAGCCGGACAATGTCCTCTTCGGGAATGGCCTCGTAACCCGCGCCGATCAGCCGGTCGAACTGGTTGCGGATCTCCAGCGGGTGGAGTTCCTCCTTCAGCCGTTCGATGGCGTTGCGGCGAAGAACGTCCGCGCGGGAGGGGGCGCCCGTGGACGCGCCCACGGGCGCGGACGCTCCGGCCCCACTGTTGGCGACGGCGGGCCGGGGGCCGACCACTCCGGCGGGCGCGCCGGAGGCGCTGCCCCCGGCGCCCGGGACGGCGCGGTTGTCATCGGACATGCGCTTCACGCTCCAGGTCTGGTGTGCTTGCGTCCCGCTGCGGGTTTCCGCCCACGGGGCTCGCGGCTGCCGCCGGCAGGCGTCCCCTTCAATCGGCGTCGGCCGTTTCGGCCTCCGCGGACTGAAGGGGGATGTACCCGCAGAGCTCAAGGTGCCGCACGATGCGCTCGAGGGATTGCTCCACGGTCTCGGCGCCGCTGTCGACTACCACGTCGGGGTGCTCCGGCTCCTCGTAGGGGTCGGAGATGCCCGTGAAGTGCGCGATCTCGCCCCGGAGGGCCTTGGCGTACAGCCCCTTGACGTCGCGCCGCACCAGTTCGGGAATCGGGCAGCGGACATAGACCTCCACGAAGTCGCCGATGAGTCGCCGGGCCTCTTGCCGCGTCTCACGGTAGGGGGAGATGGCCGCGGAGATGACGGCCACGCCGTTTCGGGTGAGCAGGTGGCAGACGAAGGCAATACGCCGGACGTTGGTGTCGCGGTCCTGCCGCGAGAAACCCAGGCCCTTGGAGAGGTTGGTGCGCACAACGTCGCCGTCCAGCACCTCGACGCGCCGCCCCCGGCGGCGCAATTCCCGGTCCAGGGCCGTGCTCAACGTCGACTTGCCCGCACCGGAGAGACCGGTGAACCAGACGGTGAAGCCGCGATCGAGTTTCTCCGCACGCTGGGACCTGCTCACAACCTTGCCCCCTGCCAGACCCGATTGGCCGCTGCGGCATCACGGACTCAAATACCCTGCAACCAGGAGGAATATATGTCTTTCCGCCGGTGATGGTAAGCGCGCTTGGCGAAGGTGTCAAGAGCGCTGTGTCTGGCCCCGCGCATGCGCGGCGGGGACTGCGCCGCGGTGTGCCGGGGAGGCGCCGTGCCGGTGGGCGGCCTTCCCTGGCGGCAGTGCGGCCGCCCCGGCCCGAGCCGATCGGACCCAAGCGGGCCGCGTTCCCCGCCCAAGAGGGCGCCGCAAGGGTCTGTCTCTACCCCGGCCGCGAATCACAGGCATTGGGGGACAAGGAGCATTGAAGCAGTGACCTCGCCAGAGCGCACCCTGGCGCCGGCCACCTAAGGCAGGGCCGCCTCCGTGCGGTCGTAAACCCCGAGGATCGGTTCCAATCCGCCGAGCCAGACCCGCGCCTCCGAACGCTGGCGCAGGGCGGATCCGCACGCCTGCACCGCCCGGCGCAGGTGACGCCGGTCGCCGGTCAGGACCACCACCCGCCCCCGCGGCCGGAGTGCACGCACAACCTCGCGCAGGGCACGCGGGTAGAGATCGGCGTTGTCCGCGGCACGTCCCATGCGGTGCCCGAATGGCGGGTTGGTCGCGGCGGCGGTGACCGAGCCCTCGGGCAGAGGCAGCGCGCGGGCGTCGGCCACGCGCAGCTCGACCTGCAGCGCGCCCGACGCATCGTCGCCGACAGCGCCCCCGGCGGTACCTGCCCGTCCGGCGCGAGAGCCATCGAGCACGAAGCCGGACAGGGTCCGCCCCGCCGCATCGACGGCCCCGGCCTCGATGTCCAATCCGACCAACCGGCACGGTCCCAACAACGCCCGCTCCGCGAGCACCGTGCCGGATCCGCAGAAGGGGTCGAGGAACACGTCTCCCGCCCGGGCCCGGGAAGCCATCGCCATCGCTCGGGCCATCGCTGGGTTCAGCGAGCGCGCCATGAGGGCGACGCGGTAGGGCCTGCGGCGCTCCAGGCCCCAGGCGACGGCCCTGCCGATCAGGGCCCTCCCGCTCCGGTCCACGATGCACACCATGGCCGGTGGCCCGTCGGGGGCGGCAACGATCTCCGCGCCCCCAGCGGCGCACGACGCGGCGGCGAAGGCGGCGGAGGCGCGCCGGCCCTCGTTGATCCATTGGTTCTCACACCAGAGGCGCTCCGCCGTCGGCAGGCGCGCCGGCACGGCATCAGCCGGCCCGGTCCAGGCAACATCCACGATCGCGCGCAGCGTGCCCGCGCGCGATAGGAGCGGTTCCGGATCGCCCGCGGCAACCACCCAGCCGTCCCAGACCGTTCCGACCGGCACACCGAACGCCCGGCACTCGCCGATCAGGAAGCTCTCGATACCCGGCAGCGTCACCAAGGCCAGCAGCGCGGCACCCTCCTCAGGTGGCCGCTGCGCAAAAGTCCTCTCTTGCGCAGGCCACTGCCTCCGTCATCCTCGGGGCCGATGCCGGTGGCGGCAGCCGCGCGGCGCCCGCGTCCGCCGGACGGGCCGATCCGTGACGGGGGCGTGCCGCCGCTGCGCGCCGGAATAGAGTCTACCGCAGCCCGGCGCTTGGCGGCACCGTGGATCGCCGGACGCGCCTTGGGCCGACGCTTGCACGCGCGCCGCCGAGCGGGCAAAGGACGCAGGGATGCGCCCCTGCCGGCAGAAGCGTCCGGATGCAAAGCGACACACCATCGTGACATGGGGTGCCGCGGACCGCCGCGACGCCCCACGTCACCCACCCTGCCCAGGCGGCGCGGCGCCCCGGGCCGCGCCGCCATCACCAAGCGCCCGCTGTATCGTGCAGGGAGCCGGACCCCGCCGGAAGGCCGTCAGCACATGGCGCCACATGCCGGTCATACCCAGGTGCCGGGCGCCACCCCCATTCGCCGGGCAGGCAGGGCCCCCGCCGACGCCGAAGCCGGGAGTACGGGTGCGGCCGGCCGTCCGAAGGTTCATTGACAGCATCGCGATACCGCGATATTTTTCCCTTGGAGGTAGTCCATGCCCGCGCGCTATGTCACCACCAACATCCGCTTCGACCCGCAGGACTACGCCGACCTGCAGCGTCTGGCCGCCGCCAACGGCAGCAGTCTCGCCGAGTGCGTCCGGCTGGCGGTGGGGGCCTACCTGGGCCGGGCGGAGCATCCGCAGGCCGCTGAGGCCCCCCCGACCTACGGGCCGGGAGCCGGCCGGCCGAGCGCGCTCGGCGCCGAGACGCCCGCCGTGGTGCGCGGCAACGCCCTGCTGCTGGAGGAACCCTTGGCGGGCTTTCCGGACGGGACCAAGGTCTGGATCCGGTGTGTGGGAGAAGCGGAGATGGCCGAGCGCCGCCGGCAGCGGCGGGTGCTGGCCGATCTGCTGGTGGAGTTTGAGGCCCTGACTCCGGGGGATCCCGCCCCCGTGACGGATGAGGATAAGGAGATCTACCAGTCGTGACCGAGGTCTTCATCGACACCGGCCCGCTGTACGCCTTCTTCGACGTGCGCCACCCGCGGCACGACGACGCGGTGCGCCTGTGCCAGTCCGCTCCGCCACTGGTGACCACCAACCTGGTGGTCTCCGAGACCATCGCGCTGGCGGTGGCACGGCGCGAGCCCGAATTCGGCATCCGGATGGCCGAACGCCTCCTCGACGGCCGGCCCGCCCGTGTCGAACGGGTCACCGCCGCCGACGAGGTGGTCGCGCTGCGCCTGCTGCGCCGGTTCGCGGCCACAGGCACCACATTCGCCGATTGCGCCTCCTTCGCCGTGATCTCCCGCCTTGGGTTGGGGCTGGCCTTTTCGTTCGATCGGCACTTCGCTCCACCGGGTTTCTTTCGGCTCGAACCCGCAAACTGAGACCACGCCGCGGCGCGCCCCCCTTCCCTACCAGTCGCGGCTCTGTGCGCCGGCCGCAGTCGCACGCCGCGTCACGGATCCGGTCGTCGCCCCCCGGGTCCATCTCGCGGGGCTGTAACGCCGTCAACGGTTGGGGAGCCCTCCCACCGGGCGGCTGCCCGGTTTGACGGGGACAGAACCAGCCCGGCAGAGGAGGCAGTCCTTTGCCGCCCAGCTCCGCAGCGCGAAGCGTTCCAGGGCCATGTACGGCACATCGAAGACCGTGCTGGGGTCCTCGAGCCGGTCGCAGTACACGGCCACACCGACCACGCGCGCCCCTTCGGCCCGCGCCAGCGCCAGCGCCTCCAGTGCAGATCCCCCGGTGGTCAGCGTGTTCTCACAGATGATGACCGGCTCGTCCGCAGCGAAGGTGAACCCACGGCGCAGGGCAAACCGGCGGTCCTCCGCCCGTTCACAGAAGACGAAGCGCACACCGAGCGCACGCGCCAGTTCGTAGCCGGGGAGGATGGCACCGAGCGCCGGCCCCAGGATGGTCGCGGGTCGGATGCCGCGCGCCCGCACCCGCGCCGCGAGACCGGTCGCCAGTTCGGCCGCCGTGTCGGGGTGCTGGAAGGGCGCGGCCAGTTGCAGGTAACTGTCAGAGTGCCGGCCGGAACTGAGCAGGAAATGGCCCTCCAGGAGACCACCGGTCTCCCGCAGGATCTCTGCGACGGGACGCACGGCGCCACCTCCGTTCAGGGTCGGAGCCAGACCCCGGTGGCCGGCCCACAGGGAAGCCCGTCCCGGAACGCGGTCCTGCCGCCGACCACGGTGGCGAGGACCTCCGCCCGAGCCGGCCGGCACCGGAGGACCGGGCTGTCCGGATGGAGGCTCCACTGCCGCGGCGGGAGCCGGCCCGGGACCGGGCGCACCACCGCCAGATCGGCGTCCGCCCCGCGCGCGATCCGGCCCTTGCGGGGCCAGAGTCCCCAGTTGCGCGCCGGACCCTCGCAGAGCAGTTCCACAAGGCGCCGCACCGACAGCCTGGGATCCCCAAGCAGGAGCGGAAGGGAGTTCTGGACCCCGGCGAACCCCGCCGGCGCCTGCTGGAGGTCTCCGCATGCCTTCTCCGCCGGCGTGTGTGGGGCGTGGTCGGAGCCGAGCTGATCGATGGTGCCGTCGCCGACCGCCTGCCACAGAGCATCCCGGTCGGCGGCGGAGCGCAGGGGCGGATTGACCTTGGCCAGCGCCCCGAGCGTCACTACCTCCTGCTCCGTGAGCAGGAGGTAGTGGGGGCAGGTCTCGCCGCGCACATCGACGCCCTCCCCCTTGGCCCGTCGCACCACCTGCGCCGCGCCCGCCGTGGAGAGGTGCGCGATGGCGATCGGCGCACCCGCGGCCTCTGCCAGCAGGCAGGCTCGCGAGACTGCCTCCACCTCTGCCACAGGGGGACGGGATCGGCCGTGGGCCAGCAGAGAGCCGACATCCCCGCCGCCGGCCGGAACGGAGCCCTCGGGTGCTGCCGTGGCCAACCGGATGATGGCCGCGTTCTCCGCATGCACCATGGTGCGCAGCCCCAGGCCCGCGGTCACCTGCCAGGCCCGCAGCAGTTGACCGTCGTCCGGGGGGGGCAGAGACGCGGTGGTCTCACCCAGGAACACCTTGAATCCCAAGACGCCGGCAGCAGCCAGGCCCGGCAGGCACGTCAGGTTGCTCGCGGCCAGCGCGCCATAGAAGCCGTAGTGGCAGCGGCTGTGCCCGGCGACCAGGCCCGCCTTGGCCATCAGACTGTCGGCGTCCGCAGTGGCGGGAAGGGTGTTGGGCATGTCCAGCACGGTGGTCACCCCGCCGGCCACCGCGGCCAGGGAGGCGTGGTCCCAGTCCTCCTTGTGGGTGAGGCCGGGAGTGCGGAAATGCACGTGGGCGTCGATAACACCCGGCAGGATCAGGCACCCGGTGGCGTCGACCGTCTCCGGCGCACCGACGGGGCTTCCGGGAGGGACCAGGTCGGCGATGGTACCCGACGCGATGACCACGTCCGCGGGTTGCAGCCCCGCCGGAGTGACCGCCGCACCGCCGCGGATGACCAGATCGGCCATCGGGCCACCTCCCCGGAGGGCCCGCCCGGGCCGGCGGGTCTTGTGGGAACGTAGCACGGGCACGACACCATTTCAACCGCAGCCACGCAGCCGGCCCGCAGCGACTCCTCTGCATTCCCGGGGGGGACGCCGCGAGCGCCCGCCGGGTCAGAGCGCAGCGGCGTTATACGGCATGCACAACTCGCCGACGGGGCCGCCTCAGCCGGCCAGACCAACCCCCGCGGCGGGCGCGTCGAACCGAACCTCTTCGGAGAGTTCCTCCAGAGATTTCCCGGTCGGCTCCGGCAGGACCAGCGTCAGCAGTGCGCCGACCAGGGACAGGGCACAGGTGAGGGTCAGCGTGCCGGACAGGCCCAGTGTATTGTTCAGGATCGGGAACAGGAACACCCCGATGAAGGCCCCGAACTTGGCGATCCCGGCGGACATCCCGTGCCCGGTGGTCCGGGCGCTCACCGGATAGAGCTCGGCGGAGAGCACAAACGTTGTGCAGTTGGGGCCGAACTCGGCAAAGAAGTAACTGATGCCGTAGACGATGAGGAACGGCGCCACCACGTGGGTCAGGCCGGGAACGACGCCGATGGCGAGGAACGCCAGGCCCATGACGGTGAAGCCGATGATCTGCAGTCGCTTGTGGCCGATCCTGTCCATTTTCAGGAAGGACATCACGTAGCCGGGCACCGCCGCCACTGCGAAGATGATCAGCGTCCAGGCGACCGCGGTGATGGGCGAGGCCCCCGGCGCGACATCCTTCAGGATGAGTGGTGTGGAGATGGAGTTGCCGTAGTAGGCATAGTCGAACACAAACCAGGTGCCGGCCGTCCCGAGCAGCATGAGCAGGTAGCGCGGGTTGGCGATGAACTGCCAGAAGGCGAGCCGCACCACCGGCTCATGCACCTCCTCGACGCGCAGCGCGCCGGAGGTGTACCGTTCCATGGAACGCGCGGCGGCACGGGCATCGCCTCGGACCCGGGCCAGAAAGCGCGGTGATTCGGGCATGGTGCGGCGGAAGTAGATGACCGCGGCGGCCGGAAGCGCCCCGAGCCCCAGCATCAACCGCCAGGCCAGGTCGGCCGGGATGCCGGAGGCCAGAAGCGCCAGGGCCACGACCGGGCCGATGACGAGGCCAAGGGCCTGCATGGAGAAGACAAGGGTCACCAGCTTGCCGCGATCTTGGCGGTTGGCGTACTCACTCATGATCACGGCGCTGACCGGGTAGTCGCCGCCGATGCCGACGCCGAGGATGAAGCGGAAGGCGATCAGCCAGACGATGTTCGGGGAGAAGGCGGACGCCACCGCCGCCAGCGCCATGATGGCCGCCTCGATACCGTAGACCGCCTTGCGCCCGTATACATCGGCCAGCCGACCGAAGATGAAGGCGCCGACGAACGCCGCGATCAGCGCCGTGCTGCCCACCAGCCCCACGGCGGCCGAACTCGGATGCCATGTCCTGCTGATCAGCGTCATGGCCGCCCCGATGATGAACAGATCGTACGCGTCAGTGAAAAACCCCATTCCCGCCGTCAGCACCGTCCGCAGGTGGAACATCCCGAGTGGAGCCTCGTTGAGGGCCTCGGTCAGACCGGTGGCCGGCGTGGCGCTTGAGGGCGCGGCTACGGAATCCCGGGGCATGTCTCATCCCTCCGCGGCGCTTTCGGTCGGGGGCAGGCGGGCGCCCGATCCCGGACCGAAACTAGCACGCACGCCCAGCGGAGCGGATTACGCCCAGGTCAAAGCCATGTGAAGGTTCGGTTACGGTCCGATCGCCGACCTGAGGCTGGGTGGCCGCTTCCCGCTCGCCAGCAACGGTTAACCACAGGCCCAGTCGCCCGCTAGCCCTTCTCGTTCAAGATCCGCGGCCATTTGCCCCCGCATAACCGCTGAATCCCGGACCTGCCGAGTCAATCGTGGCGGTCGTCGCCGCAGACGGCCCCACCCTGGGCGGCGGACTCGGAGAGGGAGGAGGCGTGCGGCAGTGACGGAGGGCTGCCTGGCGCGGGGTCCGCCTCCGGGCCCCGCGCGGCCAGTTGGCGTTCAAGGGAGATGGCGTGGCGGCGGAGGCGGAACAGTTCGACACCGCCGATGAGGGCCACGGCGATCGCCCCGACCAGCAGCGCGGCGAAGATGAGCACCGGCAGCGGTACCGCCGGAAAGACGTAACCGACGAAAACCAAGCGGACGGCGCGATCGTTCTCCACGGCGAAGGTGACGGTGGCCAGAGCCACCACCAGCGCCACCACCAGCCGGACCATGGCAAGCAGGCCCGGTCTACGCCCGGCGGGCCGCGCGGTCCGTGCGCGCATCCGGGCACGTCGCGTCAGCAAGCGCCACCCTCCCCGCCGGCAGCCCGCGTGATCGGCGCGCGTTGGCGGCCCCGCCCACGACCCGCAACCGCCGCCATCGCCTCCATCATACACCCGCCTGCGCTTCGTCCCAGCGGGCGCACCCCGGCCCCGGCCTCGGGACCTGCCGCCCGGGCACCGATCCGCTGGCGGGCATGTGCGGCCCCGCGGCGGCCGCACGGCATGCGCACGCGAATGCGGCACGCACCCACATCCGTGTGCCGTGCGGCGCGTCAGTGGGTGCTACTGAGCGGGTTATCTACGAAACCACTGACCACGCTATCTGCGCAGGGCCTGCCGACCCTGGCGGCCGAGCCTCTGGCGCAGTCGCTGTCGGCGGCCACGGCGGCCCCAAGGGCCGCCAGGCTGAGGTCCGCCTACGGCGGCGGCCACTCGGCCGCGAGCGGGCTCCGCAAGTCGGCCGGCGCGCGTCTCAAATAGCGTGGGCGGGACTGCCGGTGTTCGCTCTCAATTCGCGTGGCCAGTAACACGGGAGGGTCAACAGCCCACGCCTTTGGTGCATGCGGCCCGGGCATGGTCCGGCCGGGTGCCTCGGGCCGTCAGCGCCCACCGACCGCGGGGGCCGCCCCCCGATCCTCCGGCAGAAGCTCAGGCGCGGCGGCAGGCTGGTCCCCGGGGACGTAGGCGTAGGCAGCCGGCACGGCGGCACGTACGCGCGTCCCTTTGCCCGGGCCCGTTTCAATCTCCAGGGTTCCCCCGGCCGTCGCGGCACGGCGAGCCATGTTCTCCATCCCGTGATGCCGCGGGCCCGCGGGACGCCCGTCCCAGCCGGCCCCGTCGTCGACCACCTCCAGGATCAACGCATCAGGACGGTGATCCAGGGATACTAGCAGCCGGTGTCCGCCCGAATGCCGCACCGCGTTGGTCAGGGCCTCGCGCGCGATGTGACAGAGTTCCCACTGCACCGGCCGGCGGACCCGCTGTGCCGCGCCCGTCACCCTCAGGTCCGTGCCGAAGACGGGACCGGCGTGCAGGGAGTCGATCAGGTTGCGCAGCAGTCCCTCCAACCCGATGTCGTCGGCGAGTTCGGCGCGCAGATCGAAGATATAGTGGCGGATATCCGCCATCACCGCGCCGAGGCGGTCGACCACCTGCTCCACTGTGGCGTGCTCCGGGCTCTCCGCGGCGATCCCGTTCATCGCCGCCTCGAGCTGCAGACGGACGCCGAACAGCGACTGGATGACGCCGTCGTGGAGATCCATGGCGATACGCTCACGCTCGGACAGTATTGAGAGTTGCCGGAGGCGTTCGTGGAGCCGGGCATTCTGGATGGCCACGGCCGCCTGCGCGGCGAAGCGTTTGAGAGCCTCTTCGTCCGCCTCGGAAAAGGGCTGTCCGTCCTCCCGGTCGCAGAGGTAGAGGCTGCCGATCACCTGCCCCTGCACCCGCACCGGAACCGCAAGCAGGGTGCGCATGCGCGGGTGGTGTGGTGGAAAACCAGCGGCGGCGGGATGCGACTCCAGGTCTGCCAGGCGCAGCGCGCGGCCCTCGGAGGTCACCAGTCCGAGCAGCCCGTGCCCCTCAGGCGGCGCGCCCAGGCGCGCCCGGGTCTCCGGGTCGATTCCGGAGGTGTAGAAGGCGCCGATGCGGCCCTCGGGAGCCAGGACCGCCAGTGCCCCGTACCGGGCGCCGGTCACTTCGCGACTGCGTTCCACGATGCGCTGCGCCACTTCCTCCAGATGGACGCCCATGGCGAGGTCCGCCGTCGCCTCGGCCAGAGCCTCCAACTGGCGCCGTTGCGCGCGCTCCGCGGCGTAGGCCGCCTGCAGGTGTCCCTCCACCCGTTCCAAGAGACGCCAGACCGCCCACGAAAAACCGGCCACGCCCACGATCAGGAGCAGGCCGGTCGCCAGCGTCGACGCGCGGCGCCCCAGAAAGCGATCGAAGACGAAGTATTCGACGACAATGGCCAGCGCCACCAGGCAGAGGGACAACACGATGGCCCAGCTCTTCACCGGCGCCAGCAGCAGGCGTCCGCGCCGGGGCCGCGTCACGGCCGTCCCCGGAACCCTCCCCACACCCTCCACCCCCCCGGCCCGTTGTGGCCGCCAGGTAGAGCGCGGCCGCGCGCCGACGGCACCCGTCCGGACCCCAGCCTAACCGTCCGGAGGCGTTTCTCTGCAGGCCCCATCGGCCGTCGTGTCCTGGACCGATCGGCAGCACAATCGCCGGCCGATCAGCCCTTGCGGCCCGGAACGCAGGCATGCACAGGCGCGGCCGGCCACCGCAGGCAGGTGCCGCGGAAACCGGAGCCGGCTGCACCCGCGAGGGTCGGGTGCGCGAGGCGTCTGCCAGGGACAATCAACAGCCGCCGGCGGGAGTCGGGGACGGTTGCCGGGATGCCACGCCGCCCTTACCATCGGTAGTCGGCGCCGGGCCCGCGCCTGCGGCGCGAACCGCGCTACTCCGGCCCTGGGGAGGCCGCGCCCCTTGCCTTCCAAAGACGGCTTGTCCCCGGTTCCGTCCCGCGACGAACGCCAGCGGGAGAACCCCGCAGCCGCCCCCGCCCGAGCAAATCGCGGGCGTATCCTCATCTCCTGCCCCGACCGCCCGGGCATCGTCGCCGCAGTGGCGCGGCTGCTCTTCGCGCAGGGCGCGAACATTGTGCGCTCGGATCAGCACACCACCGATCCGGTCGGCGGTTCGTTCTTCATGCGGGTGGAGTTCGACCTGCCCGAACTGGCCGCCAGGCAAACGGAAATCTCGGAGGCATTTTCGACGGTGGCGACGCGCCTGCACATGGACTGGCGGCTGGCGCTCGCCTCACCCCCGAAGCGCGTGGCCGTCCTGGTCTCGAAAGAGGGCCACTGCCTCAACGAACTCCTCTGGCGCCACCAGTCCGGAGAACTGCCCGGCGAACTCACGCTGGTGGTCAGTAACCACCGCGACCTCGGTCCCATGGCGGCTGCCCACGGCATCCCGTTCCACCACATCCCGACGCGGCCGGGCGCCCGGGAGGAGACCGAAGCGCGTCAACGCGCCCTGCTCGAAGCGGGCAGTGGGGTCGACCTGATAGTGCTGGCCAGATACATGCAGATCCTCTCGCCTGAATTCGTGTCCCGCTATCGCGGCCGCATCATCAACATCCATCACTCCTTCCTCCCCGCCTTCGCGGGTGGCAACCCCTACCGGCAGGCTTACGACCGCGGCGTGAAGATCATCGGCGCCACCGCGCACTATGTGACGGCTGACCTCGACGCAGGCCCGATCATCGAGCAGGACGTGCTGCGCGTCACCCACCGGGACAACGCCGAAGACATGCGGCGCGTCGGCCGGCAGATCGAACGGGCGGTGCTGGCGCGCGCGGTGATCTGGCATCTCGAGGACCGCGTGCTGCTCCACGGCAACCGCACCGTCGTCTTCGGGTAGCGGTCCCACGGCGGTCGGCCACCGCGGGACGCCGCCCGCTCCCGACCACATCCGCACGGAGACCGGGAACCGCTCCATGCCGCCCCTGCCAGGCGCAACAACCGCCCGGCACCATGCGCCGGCGCGGGCCGGCGCGCCGCGTGGGGCCAGCGGCGGGGTTGGCCGCGCCCTCGCGGCGCATACGTCATCTCGGGCCCCGACAACGCGGCCGGGGTCCGGGAGGCGGGGTCATGTTCATGCACCTCACCAGGCGGGTGTTGACTACGGCGGGCATCGCCAGCCTGCTGCTGCTGGCGGCCGGCACCGGGCTGGCCCGGGCCGGCCGCAAACATGGGGATATGCCGCCCGCGTCCAGCAGCCGCAACGCCTCTATCTGGCGCGTTAGCACCGCGGCGCCCGACGTCGCCATCACCTTTGACGACGGTCCGGATCCTATGTTCACACCCCGGATGCTCGCCGTGCTCAACCGCTTTGGTGCGGTGGGCACCTTTTTCGTGCTCGGAATGCAGGTGGCACGTTATCCCGGCGTGATCCGCCAGGAGGCGACACAGGGTTCGGAGGTCTGCAACCATGGTTACAGCCACAGGATCCTGCGCGGCAGGGCCGACGCCTTCGTCTCCGGCGACGTGCGGCATACGCAGATCATGCTGGATGGCCTCGGTGTGCCGCGCTGCCGACTGTTCCGCTTTCCCTACCTCGCCTCGGACGCCGCATCGCGCAGCGTGGTGACGCACCTCGGGTATCGCATTATCGCGGCCAACGTCGATACGCAGGACTGGCGGCAGCCGAATCCCGAGAAGATGGCGGCGCACGTGCTGGGCCGCCTGCGCGCCGGCGACATCATCCTCCTGCATGACGGCGGGGGCGTCAGGTCCCGCACAGTGCAGGCCCTGGGGCTGATCCTGCGGGGAATGGCGCAGCGCGGCCTGCACGCGGTGACGGTGAGTCAACTGCTCGCCACCGTACCCCACGGCCGTCCACCGGCCGCCGGGGAGGAGTGAACAGGGGCGCGGTACCTGCGGAGTCCTGGCAGAGCCCTGCCGCCCGCCGATCCGCCGCCGCCGCTGAGTCGCGATCCCTAGTTGCCGGCAGGGTTCCAACGGCGGCGGGAGCGACTTTGCCGAGTCGCCGGCGATACCTGTGCCGACGCCCCCCTCGGACCGCCGATGGTGTATTCTCGGGAATCGGGGCGGCCGGCCGCCCCGCGGGGATCCGGCGCCAAGCCGTGCAGCCGTCGCGACCGGCGCCCTGCAGGTCGGCCCCGAACCGATCTCGGACCTGGGCGCCTCGGGGGCCGAGGCGTGTGGCGCCAGTGGCTCCGCGCAAGCGGACTGTCACAGCGGCCACCGAAGGAATGCGCATCCGCCACAGGTCCGGTACGGGTGGCGGCACGGCTGCGCCACGGGCGCGCGGTTTCGCCCCCGGAGGCGACAGCCCGGCCCGCTGCCCCGCGCGGCGCGGGCGGAACCGACCGGAGTGGCTGGTGAAACGGAGGCGTCGGGTGTGCGGGGACGCAACCGGATCTGGTTGTTCGGCCTTCTGCTGGTGGCGGCCTATCTGGTGTTTCGGCATGTGGCCGTCTCGGACGTGCACTATGTTTGGCTGCGCCAACTCGGGGCGTCGGTCCTGTTCTGGCGGCCGGTGCTCTCTCAATTGTTCACGGGCGTGATCGGCGGATCGATCTTCGCGGCGGCGACCTATGGCAACCTCCGCCTCGCCCTGCCCGCCCTGGCCGCACCCGTCACGGCAAACCCGGGCCGCGTCTGGCACGTCCCCGAGGGGGCACCCTGGCGGCTTCCGGGCAGCCTCCTGCGTGCCGCGCCGGTCTGGATCGGCCTGGCGGTCGGAGCGGTGGCGGGGTGGATGCTCTCCGCCCAGTGGCCCACCATCGAGTATTTCCTGCACGCCACGCCCTTCCCCCTGACCGACCCCCAGTTCCACCGCAACGTCGCTTTCTTCGTCTTCACCCTGCCCATGCTGCATCTGGTCTACACAGTCGCCGCCGTGCTGCTCTGGCTGGCGGGTCTCACCGCTGGCGTGGTCTACTGGGCGGCGGGGTGGCTGCAGGCGATCGAGGGACGTCCGACGCTGCACCCCCAGGCCCGGCGCCATCTGGGCATGCTCCTGGCGGGCTTTCTGTTCCTCAAGGCCTTCGGCTATCGCCTGGACGCCTGGAATGTCGACTACTCGACGCGGGGCTTCGTCTTCGGGGCCGGTTGGGTCGACGTGCACGCCGCTCTTCCCGTGTTCTGGCTGCTGAGCGCGCTGGCGCTGGCGGCGGCCGCGGGCGCGCTGGCCACCGCCCTGGGCATGGGCTGGCGTTGGCTGCTCACCGGAGTCGGCGGATTGGCGGCGACGTCGCTGCTCCTTGGATCCCTGCTGCCGGCCGTGCTGGAGAGCGTGGTGGTCAAGCCGAGCCAATACAACCTGGAGCAACCGTACATCCAGCGCAACATCACCATGACCCGCGCCGCCTTCGGTCTGAACGCGATCAGCCTGGAGCCCTTCCCCGTGCAGGCCGACCTCACGGCGAACGATCTGAAGGCGTTCCGGGCCACGTTCCGCAACATCCGCCTCTGGGACGGCCCGATCGCCGGGCCGGCGTTCCAGCAACTCCAGGGTCTGCGCAGCTACTACAGCTTCGATCCGGCCAACGTCGACCGGTACACGGTGAACGGCGAGTACCGGCAGGTGCTGATCTCCGCGCGGGAGATCAACTACAACGCCCTGCCTTCGGAGACATGGGTCAACCGCCACATCAACTTCACCCACGGTTACGGTGCCGTGCTGATCCCCTCGTCACAGGTCGGGGCGGACGGGGTGCCGGACTTCTGGCTGAAGGACATCAACAATGTCAGTTCGGTCGGGATCAAGCTCACCCAACCGGCCATCTACTACGGTGAGCAGACGAACGTATACGCGCTGGTGGACGGCCGGCAGGCGTCCTTCGACTACCCGAGCGGCAGTCAGGACGTGTACTCCACCTACCAGGGCCCGGGCGGTATCCCCATCGGCGGCTTTTGGCAGCGGTTGGCCTTCTCGCTCTGGGCCAACAGTTACAACCCCATGCTCACCAGCGATGTCACGGCCAAGACGCGGGCGATGATCTACCGCTCCCTCTCCCAGCGACTTCCGCGGATGCTCGGGGCGCCATTCCTTTACTACGGCAACCACCCCTACCTCGTGGTCGCTGACGGGCAATTGTATTGGATGGTCAACGCCTACACCGAATCCGCCAACTATCCGTATGCCACCCCGTACACCCCGCCCGCGTCGGGTTCCGCCGTGAGCGTCGGCCCCAGCGCTTCCGCCGGAGAGGGCACGCGCAATGCCTCGGGCACCGCGTCCTCTACCGCGGCCTCCCTTTCCGCGCTGTCCACCCCCTCCGCCGGTCCCTCCGCCGTGGCCCCCGGCGTCAACTATGTGCGCAATGCGGTGAAGGTCACCGTCAACGCGTACACGGGTGCGGTGCGCTTCTACGTGGTGGACCCGAGCGATCCCATCATCCGCACCATCGGCAAGATCTTTCCCGGCATGCTCCAGCCGCTGTCGGCCATGCCCACGGCACTGCAGCAGCACATGCGCTACCCGGAGGATCTGTTCACCGCGCAGGCCCAGATGTACACCGTCTACCACATGACGGACCCGCAGGTCTTCTATAACCATGAGGACCAATGGCGCGTGGCCCGGCAGATCATCGGCCAGCAGGCCAGCCCCGTGCAGCCCTATTACGTGATCATGCAGTTCCCCAATATCCGGGCACCCCAGTTCGTGCTCATGGAACCGTTCACGCCGGTGGGCGCCGGACGGGACAACATGGTGGCCTGGCTCGCCGCGTTCAGCGACGGAACCCGGTACGGCAAGCTCACCGCCTACGAGTTCCCCAAACGGCAGACGGTCTTCGGCCCGCTGCAGATCGAAGCCCAGATCAACCAGGACCCGACCGTGGCGGATATCCTCGCCCTCTGGAGCCAGGGCGGATCGAAGGTCTACCGCGGCAACATGCTGACCATCCCCATCCGCAACAGCTTCCTGTACGTCGAACCGCTCTACCAGGAGGCCACGGCGACACAGCTCCCGGCGCTGCGCCGGGTCATCGTGGACTATGACGGGCAGAAGATCGCGGTGGGGGACACCCTGGACCAGGCCCTGGTGCAGATCTTCGGCAAGCTGCCGTGGTCCAGCCTGAACGCCGGAGCGCTGAGCGGCACCATCACGGCGGCATCGGTGGGCGGTGCGTCCTCCGGCACGCCAGCGGCGGCGGCCGGTACCGGTGCGGCGGTGCTGCCGGCACAGGCCGCCGCCGCCCAGGCGACCCTGCGACAGGCCCAGACCCTGTTCCACCAGGCGGATGCGGCACTGCGCCAAGGCAACTTCACCACCTACGCCCAGGACATCGATCAGCTCGGCCAGCTCTTGGGGCGGGCGCTGGGGAGTTCCACCGCCGCGTCCACCGGCAGTGCGGGGACCGCCCCGACCCCCGGTCCGGGTGCCGCCGCCACCCAGGCGTTCGGTGCCACCGGTGGCGGCACCGGCGGCACGACCTCCGCCACAGGATCATGATCGCCCCGCTCGGGACGGGCTGCCTGCACCGTCACTCCGACAGGCACGGGCATCCCGTCCCCGGGGCCGACTCCGGCGGAGCCGCCGGCCGCCGTCTTTGCCGGATTGGTGACCGAGCGGGGTTCCCGGTTCCGCAGCCCGGCCGGCGTCCCCGGCCGATCGGCTGATGAGGTCGGCAGCGATGCGCGCCAAGCGAACCTCGGGTCCGAGCATCGCTTGGCGTGCGTAGCCGCGGCCTGCTGAGTGACGCCTCTACATGGCGGCCCGGGGCGACCTCTGGCGGCGGGGCGGCGCAGGGCTTCCCGCGCTCCGGCCACTGTGCGGACCGGCGGCGACGCGCCGGCACAGACTCGGCCCCACAGGTCGCCGGCCACGGACCCCGTGGCCACGCGGCCCGTGCGCCGGCCACCAGGAAGGGTGCGTGTTGTCCATGGCGCTCCTGTTCCCCATCGCCCGCTGGCTCGCGGGATACCTGCCCGCGACCATCCACCCGATGATCCTGCACTTTCCCATCGTCCTGCTCTATCTGTGCGCCGGCCTGGAGGTGCTGGCCCTGGTCCTGCCCCCAACCGACGGCTTCCTGCACCGAGCCGCCTTCTGGACGCTGACCCTGGCCTGTGTCGCGATCATCGTCACCATGAGCGCCGGTCTGGTCTCCGAACAGTCTGTGCACTGGACCAAGACCACCAGCCTCATCCTCTCGCACCACCAGCGCTTCGCGGTCTTCACCGGCCTCACCGCCGGCGCGGGCTGGCTCGCCCACGTGGGCAACCGCTTCCCGCGCGGGAAGCGGTGGGGCCTGTGGGGACGCGGGCGCGCCAGCCTCGTCTCCGCCCTGTTCGTGGTCGCCTCGGCCGCCTTCGTGACCCTGACGGCCCACCTCGGCGGACAGATGGTCTACCACTACGGCGTCGGGGTCGTCGGGGTGACGCGGATCAAACCCGGGGTCTGAACGTCGGCGCACACGCGGTTCTGTCGTTGGGACCGCGGGCGCAGCCGGGGCAGGGCTCCCGCCCGTGCCGCCGGGAGGGGTGGAATCCCCGGCGCGCCCCCTGTAACCGAGGGCTGCGCCCGCTCGGACAGGTCGGGACGGCGCTGGGCCGCCAGCCCCGCCGGTCACGCGCAGGACGGACTGCCGGTCGGCGGCGCGCACATCCTCCCGCGGTCTCCGCGACAGGGGGCGACAGGCGATCCCCCGGGCCCGTCGAACCGGAATTCCCCGCGGGGGAGAGACATGGGCGGCGCGGCGGCGGGTGCGGGCGGCGCGGCGGGTGGGGGCACGGCGGACGGCCGGAATCTTGCCGGTGCCGGGACGCCTCGGCCCACCTGGAGTTCCACGTTGATCATCCTGGCCGTGGGGACACTGCTGTTCCATGGCACGGTTGTCGCGCCCGCGGTGTACGCCCTCGGCGGGCTCTGGCTACTGACGGCCGTCGCGGTTCGCCGCGTGGGCCGTTCCGTGGCGGTCCGGCAGCAGGTCTCGTCCACCCACGTCACCCCTGGCCAGGACGTGCATGTGCGCATCACGATCATCAATCGTTCCCGGCTGCCCATACCCTGGATCTGGTTTGAGGAGCCCCTCCCGGTCCACCTCGAATCCGGGCCGCAGTTCCGTGCCTGTGCCGCCGTGGCGTCCTCCGGCCGCTGTCAGACCGAATTCACGCTGCGGCCAACACAGAGGGGCCAATACCGCATCGGTTCCATCCAGTTCACACTGGGAGACTGGTTCGGGCTCTGCACCAGCCAGGGGCAAGCGCAGTTGCCCCTCTGGGTGACGGTCTTCCCGCGCATCCTGCCCCTGCCGCCGCTACGGCCGGCGGCACTGGTACCCGTCGGACCCCGCCGAGACCTGATCAGCCCCTTCCGAGAGGAACTGACGCAGGGGCTCCGGCCCTATCGGCCGGGAGATCCCCTGCGCTGGATCGCCTGGAAGGCCTCTGCCCGGCACGGGCAACTCGAGGTGAAGGACTTTCCCCGGGTGCGCGAACGGGCGACGACGGTGGTGCTCGACCTCGACGAACACTCCTGGCGGACAGCCCTGGGCCGACGGGCCTTGGAGCGCGCATTCTCGATCGCCGCCTCCTATTTCTGGGCACCGCCGGACGGTGACCAGGCCACAGGCCTGTTCACCCGCGCCGCTTCGGTCCGCTATGTGCCGGAGGGCTCCGGCCTGCTGCGCGAGAGCCCGCGCTACATCCGCATCCCCCCGCGGCGGGGCCTGATGCACCGCCGCCAGATCCTGGAGATCCTTTCCACACTGCAATTGGCCGACGGTCCGGAACTGGCCGAACTGCTCATCGCCCTACAGCGCCAACTGAGTCCGGGAGAGTCTTTGCTCATACTGACCGCCGGGCACCGCCCCTCCGCCTGGACCGCAGCGCAGCGGCTGGCGGCGGCGCACCACCCGGTGACGATCCTCGGCTTGGAGTCCCACGCGCTGCCGCCATGCCCCGGCGCTCGCGTCCTGCCGGTCTCCATAGAGGGCGAGGTGGTCTGGGCGTGAGCGCGCGTGCCCGTCGACGCGGTTCGGTCAGGGACCCCTCCGCGCGCGATGCCTCCCTGGCCCTGAGCGAGAGACTCGGCATGGCTGTGCTTGTTTTCGGCATGGGCTGCGGGCTTGCCGTTCAATTTGCCCTGGCCTGGGCCTGGGCACGGCCCGCCCCCGGACCGCCAGCCCTGGGTCTGGGAGGCGGCATGCTTCTGGCCGCACTGTCCCGGACGCTGGCCTCGGTGGCCCGCGACGACGGCGGGGCGGATAGCGAGATCACCTGGATTGGCCTGCTGCTGGGCTTCGGCCTGGCCCTGGCCTTCATCCATATCCAACCAGGAGCAGGAATGCCCGCCCTGCTCGCGCTGGCAGAGGTGTGGACGGTGTGGTGGCTGACGGGCTACGTCTGGCGAAACCTGCTGCTGGCCGTACCGCCGCTGCGCGAAGCGGGCGCCGGTCCAGACCGCGACGCCCACGGTCAGACCGTTGGCAGCGGGAACGTGGACATCGCGGCCAACGTGCAGGCCGGGGCCTTTGGCGGCGTCCTGGCCGGTGCGGCAGTGGCTCTCGCGAGCCTGCAACTGCGCCATGGGCATAAGGGCCCCCCGCCGGAGATCGGCGCGCTGGCCATCGCCATACAGTGCGCCTGCGCGTGCCTGCTCGTCGCTCAAGGGCAGCGGCGCGCGTTGCTCCGCGAGGCGCGCGTCTACCGGGCGTCCGTCCTTCCCGGTTTTTCCACCGGGTCTGCGGCCGGCGCGTTGGGAGCCACCGTGGCCCTGACCGCGTTGGCGTTAGTGTTGCCGGCATACCCGTCCCTGTTCACGCCCCACGGCATCGGCGCCGCGATCGCCCGGATCTTCGGCGGGGTCATGAGACACACCATCGCGCCGGGCGCCGTCCTGCCAGCGCGACCCTCCGCATTACCGACAACCACCGCCAACCCCGGTGGTGGTAGCCCGGCGAGCGGGGGGCGGGGCGGGTTCGTTTCGCTGCTGACCATCATCGGGGCCGCCGCCGGCATCGTGGTCCTGGCCTTCGGCCTGCGCCTGGCATGGACGGCGGTGCGCTCCAGGTTCGGTCGCCGGATCTCACTGCTCGAATTCCTCGCTTCGGTGTGGTCATTGATTCTGGAGTTGCTGGCAGCGCTGTTCTCCGGCGGAGGCCTGCTCGGTCTCTGGAGGATGCTTGTGGAGACCCGTTCGGGCGCGCAGCCGGCATCCGGCGCCGGCAACGCCACCTCCCGCCGGGCCTCGCTGCTGAGACGGCTCGCCGATCCGCGCCTGCGGGTCCGGACGGCCTATCGGCACATGCTGTTCGGCGTCGGGGGCAAGGGCCACCGGCGGCCGTTCTGGTTCACGCCCGGCCGGTTCCGCCGCCTGTTGGAACCGTCTCTGCCGGGTAACCACGGTGAATTGTCGCAACTGACCGCCCTTTACGAGGAGGCACGCTACAGCACCCACGATATCGCCGACCAAGCAGCCGGGCAGGCCGAGGCGGCGGCCGAGGCGGTGATACGCTCGGCGCGACCGACCCAGGCAGCACGGGCCCCGGAGGATTAGCACGGCGTCAACCCGTGGGCCTGATCTACACATTCAACGTGTGCAGCCACTTACGACGGTAGACACAGGTGTGGTTTCTCCGGACATAAAAGGCCCCCCGGCGGATCCCTGACACGGATCGGCGGCCGCGTGCACCCGCCCCCGCCGGCCTTCGCCCGGGGGCGGATATCCCTGCCGCCGGAGGACCGGCGCGTGCGACGACGGGGTCGCGTCGGTGCACGCTCAGGTCAGCCACTCCGCCGCCGCGTGCGCCATCCTCACCGCCTCCGCCGCCGCCGTCGTACCCCCGACCACGGGTAGGGAGTCGATGTACTCCACTGCGTATGCACCGCGATACCCCGCGGCGCGGAGGCCGGAGAGCACCGTGCGGAAGTCCACCGCACCGCGGCCGGCCGCGATCTGGATCGCCGGCCACCCGTCTCGGCCGGCATCGCGCAGGTGCACATGGGCCACGTGCGCCAGCACCGCCTCCCACCCCCGGCCCTGCGCGGGGCCGGCCCAGTAGTGGCTCGGATCGAGCGTGAGCCGCAGACCGGGGACGGCCCGGCAGAGTGCGGCCGCGGCCGCAGGATCTTCGGTGACGGCCCCGATGTGACCCTCGACGGCCAGCGCCACCCCGAAGGGCGCAGCGACACCCACCAACACCTCCAGCCGCCGGATCTCCGCCGCCGCCGCCAGCACGACGTTCCC
>JAJZMB010000020.1:74534-169469 GCA_021803205.1 Bacillota bacterium
CCGTGGGGGTGCTCCTACTGCGGTTGCAGGGTCATGAGGTCGACCACGTTTACGACCCGGATCTTCAGCTCCGGTGCGAGCCCGCGCAGGAGGTCGATTGCCGCCAGCATCTCCAGCGTCGGCACGTCGCCCGCCGCCGCCAGCACGACGTTCCCTGTCGGTGGCGGCGCGGCGGGAATCGTCAGCACACCTGCCCCCAGCGTGACCGCGAGCCGGCAGAGCGCGGCCACCAATTGCGCCTGTCGCTCGATGTCGGCGTTCCTGCCGAGGCCGGCATTGAGGGCAACCGCATGCAGGCCGGCAGCATGCAGGGCTGAAACCACTCTCTCTGTTACGCCGGAGGCGTCTCCGGCCAGTTCGGCGGGACTGAGATGCGCCCAGCCCTCGTGCGCCGCGAGTTCGACGGCCCGGAATCCCAGGGCGGCCACGGCGGGCAGCGCCTCGGCCAGCGGCAGGCGGCTGAAGGTGAGCGAGGAGACGGCGACTTCCGGCACCATCCAAAATACTCCTCCCACACCGACCGTGCTCCGCCGCGCGGCCCCCGGGTCCGCATCCCCGGCATCCAGCCCCCAGGTCGCAACGGGCGCGTACCGCCCTTGCCCCCGGCATCAGCGGGACATGAAAAGCTCTGGCCCCGCGAGCGAGGACTCCTGCGTCGGCCGGCTATTGCCGCGCCAGCGCGCCCATGGGATCCCACGGCTGCAGGGCGATCGGCGGCTGCGCCAGCGCCGCGCGCAGTTCCGGGGACAGGAGGTCGCGGCGCACCACGACCTGGTACATATACTCCTTGAACCATTCGTCGCTCATCACGTAGAACCCGTCGCGGCCGGCATCCTTGCCCCAGGAGTTCTCCACCTTCCAGCGGTTGGGCCGGCCGTCGACGACGTTGACCCCGGTGAAGACCATCGCGTGCGTCATCCGGCTCTCGCCATACTCCAAGCGTTCGGCCTTGCCCAGGGTGAACGGCACACCCAGGGCACCCTCGTAATCAAACAGCGCTGCGTCCATCACGCCCGAGTCCCGGTCGGACATCTTTCCGACGTCGCACCCAAACCACACCGGCTCCCCGGCGGTAAGCTGCGCGAGCGCCATGGTTTGGAGGGTCTCGATGTCCACGTTGAGATAGAGCACCTCGCGGCCACCCCGCACATTGCCGAGGAAGCGGACCGTGTACGTGCGGCCGAACGGCTTGTCGGCCGTGGGGGCGTTGATCAGGCTGACATAGGCGCCGAGGTCGACCCCGACGTAGCGGCTGTAGAATTGAAGCGGCGTCAGGCCGGCGTCGCGATGAAAGCCCTTTTCCTTGTCCCGGTACTCGAAGTCGAAGCGGTCCGGGGGTTCTCCCAGGAACTGCACCAAGAGGCGATAGACCTCCGATAGCATGCCTTCCTTGCGCTGGCGGAGGGCCGCCGCGCCGGCATGCCCGTGCCGGTGCGCCTCCCGGAGGTGCGCGGCGTACTCGCGCAGCTTCACGGTCAGGAGGCGATTCATGCCGGCGGAAGAGCCGCTGTGGAACGTTTCCGGCATGGCGTACTTCGGCACCACGCCATACTTCTCCACCAGATTGACGAACATATCCCATTGCCCGCCGTCGCCGACGGGACTCGCCAGCAGCCAGGACACCAGCCGTCCGTCGACCGGCTGATCCAGCGTCTCCAGGATGCTCTCCAGGAAGTAGTTGCTCCTCTCGAATTTGTCCCAGAACATCTGGTAGGATTGCGAGAGTTCGAATTCTTTGAGCGCCCAGCGCTCCCTGACCGGTACGCGCAGCGTGTTCAAACCTGCGAACATCCAGCACCGCCCGCTGGCGCGCTGGTTGGTGATCGGACCGGTCTCGATCTCCTGCGAGAAGGTATGCTGGTGCGCCGTCACCACGTCCGGGTCCAGAGCCACTGCCTGAATGCCGTTCTTGCGGATCGCGTTCATCGTGGTACGCCGGTGGGGATCGCGCCGGAAGTCCGCCGCCAACCGTTGCACCAGTTCGGCAGGGATCACCCCGTCCGCGCGCTCGTCGCCGCCAGCGGCCCGCGTCGCCATGTCTGCCATCGGTGGCCACCGCCCCCCTGCACTGAATTCGGGTGCGGTTGCCATTCGCCATCGACGGGCATCCATCCTCGCCGAGCCGGGCGGCCGGTTCAGCACCGCATCGGTCCGCTCCAATTCCTCCTTGCCGAAGTCGAGATTGTCGATCGCCGCCACGGCCCGGACGCCGCACGGGTGGCCCGCCGCGGGCGCAACCACCCCTCCGCGACCGCTGCCTCTCAAGAGACACGCCCTCCTCTCCGATACTCGCAGCGGAGGGGTCTGTCATGACCGTTCCGACCGTACGGATCGGCGAACCGGCCCCGGACTTCAGCGCGTTCGACATCGAGGGACGAAGCATCCGCCTCTCGGCGCTGCGCCGCCGCCGCAACGTCGTGCTGCTTTTGACCAACACCTTCGGCTGCACGTACTGCATGGCGCACCTGGCACAGTTGCGGGCACTCTACCCGCGCTTCCGGCAGGAGCGCGCGGAGGTCGTCGTCGTCGGCCCCGATCCGGAGCCCGACTGGCACATCCACTGGAAGGGGATCAATCTGCCCGCCGTGGGGGTGCCTGATCCCGGCCGGCAGGTGGCCACCCTCTACCGCCAGGAACGGCGGATGGCCTTTTGGCTCCCGGCGGCGTTCATCATCGACCGTCGCGGACGACTGCGCTATGCGCGCTACAGCGCCACCCTCCGCGATCTGCCGCTGGCGGAGCACCTGCTGGCCGAACTCGCCCGCATCAACCGCCCGGGTCGAGACCCGGAGAATGCCGCCGTCACTTCACCCGAACGACGGGCCGCGCTGGCCGCCGGCGCCGCGGCCTTCGTCTCCTGGCTCCCGGAGGTCTGGCGGGAACGATTCCAGGCCGGCTGGGCCCTGGGCGCCACCGGGGAGGAATGGCTGACCGCCATTCTCGCCCACGTCACGGGAGAGATCGCCGGTCAGGTCCTGGCGGAGGAACTCCTTGCCGGGCCCTGGCTGTCTGCGGCCACCCTGCGGCACGCCGGGGGATCGGCGCAGGCGGTCCTCCATTCCCTGGCCGAGGTGGCGGGCGTCCAGGACCGGCTGGTGCTGCTCGTCCGGCTGCTGGAGATCAAGGACCCCTATACCGCCGGCCACGGGGAACGCGTGGGCGCCCTGACCTCGGCGATCGGCATGCACCTAGGCCTCCCCCCGGATGACGTCGAGGACCTGGCCGTTTCCGGCCTGCTGCACGACGTGGGCAAGGTCGTGGTGCCCACGCACGTGCTTCACAAGCCGGGGAAGCTCAATGCGACCGAGATCGCCGCCATGCGGGCGCACCCGCTGGCGAGCGAGGAGCTGATCTCCCGTTTCACCACCATCGGGCGCATCTGCCCGGCCGTGCGCCACCACCACGAGCAGTGGGGCGGAGGCGGCTATCCCGACGGCATCGCGGGCTCGGACATCCCGGAGGGCGCGCGGATCCTCGCCGTCTGCGACGCATACGACGCCATGACCAGCACGCGTCCCTACCGCGACGCCATGCCCTCCGCACAGGCGATCGCGATCATGAACGACAACGAACACGACCAGTGGGAGCCACGGCTTGTGGAGGAACTGCACGTGGTGCTCGACGGCAACCGGCAGACCCTGGCCGCGGCGGGACCGGTGCGGTGAGCAAACCCCGGCCGCGGGAACACCCCGGCACGGCAGTTGCAAACGGGCGCAGCCCCTGCGGACCCCGCGTCTGTGCGCCGAGGCATGCTGTCTCGGACCGGCGCGGGGCGGTGCAGACCTCGGGCCCGAGCCGCCCGGGCGGTGGGCCGGCGCGGGCGGCAACGACCCGCAGGGCTGCAGGTATGGCCGCCCGCGACGCGAACCACCCGGCATGCCCCCCTTGTTCGTCCGGGCCGCGGTCCAGCGCAACCGCTCGAACGTCCGGCAGGGTATGGCCGACGCCGACAACCCTCCCGACCCAGCGGACGAATCCCTGGCGGATTCCAGCCGCGTCCTGCTCACTTGGCCGCGGGCCCTGCTCGCCGCCGCCGTGCTGATGGTGCTCACCGGCGGGCGCGGCCCCGTCTTCGTCTCCGTCCTCCTCGGTCTCACGCTGTGGTGGAGCGCCGCCAGTGTGCAGGCGGGCCTCCGCGGTCTCGGCCTGCACTACCGCCTCCCCCAGGACCGGATCTTCTCCGGGGGTCGGGCGCGGATCGAGGTGTCCGTCGTCAACCGTTCCCGCTGGCCGATCCCCCTCTGCGAGGTCTCCGCGCGGCTGCCCGACGACCTGCACGGCCGCTTTCACCGCATCCTGACCGTGCCGGCGCGCACGACCCGCAGCGCCTTTTTCGACGTCACCGGAATCCACCGCGGCGTCTACCGTTTGGGCGATACGCACGTGGTGCTCAGCGACTGGTTCGGGCTCTTCGAGGAGACGGCGCTCGTCTCCGTCCCGGGTCGGCTCCTGGTCTACCCGGGGGGCGAGACGACCGCGGACGACCCGTTGCGCCGACTCCCGCTCGGACCCCGCCGCGCCCCGACCAGCCCCTTCGCCGACGACCTGCCCACGGGCGTCCGCCCCTACCGCCCCGGGGATTCCCTGCGCACGGTCGCCTGGAAACAGACGGCCCGGCGCGGCGAGTTGCAGGTCCGCGAGTATCCCCATGTGCGCGAGAGCGCCACCTGGATCTACCTCGACCTCTGCAGCGACGAGTGGACCCCGCTCTACCGCCACGAACGCACCGAGGCCGCCATCGCCGTCGCCGCCTCGCTGGTTCGTCAGGAGACGGCGCAGCAGCGCGCGGTTGGTCTGGCCACCTGGGGCGCCCTGACCGAGACGACCGTCCATGGAACCCGGGTCACAGCGCAACCCGGCTGGATGCGCTCCGCCCCGCGCGCCGATCCGGGACAGGCCCCGCGCCTGCTGGAACTGCTCGCGGCGGTCCGACACGCCCCCGGTCCGGATTTCAGCGAGCGGCTGCGCCTGGAAGGGGGCGCGCTCTCCTGGGGCACCCGCGCCCTGATCCTGATCCCCCGCGACACGCCCGCGCTGTGGCAGCTCGGGGCGGCGTGGACGGCACACGGCCATCCAGTGACCCTGCTGGTCTTCGAACGCAGCCTGGGCCGCCCTGAAGGCCTGCATGCCCGCAGCGTACCCGAGGTGCATGAGGTCGGCGCGGCGCATGGATAGAGACAGGCCGTCGGTCACCGGCGGAGCGAAGGACGACGCGGTCGCCGCGGTTTCGGGCTGGGTGCTCCCGGCCGTGCTGTTGCTGGTGGGCGGCGGCACCTACCTCCTGGCGCACGCCTGGGAGCACCTGCTCCCGGCCTGGGCCCCGGCGTCCTGGAGTTTGGTCGGCGGATCCCTGGTTGTGGGCGTCGTCGCCTTCACCCTCGCCGTCGCCTTCACCCTCCACCCGGCCAATCCGCCGTCGTGGTGGCGCCCGCTGCTCGGCCTGCTCTCGCTGATCACGGGCCTGGGGGCGGCCCTGACGGCACCGGCGCACATCGGCCTGGTCACCGTCGCCGCCGCCGTCGTCATGATCCTGGCCGTCCGCACCGCCGACACCCTGGGGCGCCAGATGGCGCCCGCGCTGCAACTCCCGCGCGATTACCCGGAGGGCGACTGGTCGCGCCAATCCACGGAGACGCGGCGCATCGTCCTAGAGACATGGGTGGTCTCCGCGGCGGCGGGGGCCGCCGCAGGCGGGTTCACCGTCGCCGCCGCGCTCGCCCTAACGGGCGCCAGCGGATTGATCCTCGCGGCCGGGGCGCACCTGGACGCCGCGCGCCGCGCCGCCGCGCGCGGTGATTCCGTCTGGGAGCCGGGCGACCGCGCCCTGGTCTGGCGCGGGGCGGCGGTCGCCGCCTGTGTCGCAGTGGCGGCCGCGAGCACCGTCCCCGGCCTCCCGCCCCTCCGCAGTCCAGGGCTGTACCTTGTGCTGCTGCGACCGTTGCAATGGCTTTGGCGTCCCACGGCCGCGCGGACACACCGCACCGGACCGGCGTACCACGGGATCCACGTCTCCCTGCCCGCGGTGCGGCTCCCCTCCGTGTTGGCCGGCGGCGGCACCGCCGCCGGCTTGCCTCAGTTCGGTGCCCTGCCCGCTCGCAGTATCGTGGTGGTGGTCATGGCCCTGGTGGCGATCTGGGTCCTTGTGGGACTCGCCCGCTGGCGCCCCGAACTGTATCCGTCGATGGCCCGCCTCCTGCGCGGTTTCTCCCTGCTCGCCTTCTTGCGCTCTCTCCTGGCGTGGCTTCGCCTCCGACCGAACGCAGACGCATGGCGACCGCACACCGCGCGGGCCCGGGATGGCGGGGCGGCGCGCGGGGGACGCGGCTCCGGCCTGCTCGCCGCCCTGGGCGACCCGCGGCTGGGGGTCCGCGCCTCATACCGCCGCTACCTGCGTGCCTCCGCCGCCGCGGGCCACGCCCGCGCCGCGGCGGAGAGCCCGGCCGCCTTCCTGCGGCGCATGCGCCCCATCGTCGCGGCCGCCGCGCCGGAGGCCGAGGACCTCACCGCCGCCTACGAACAGGCGCGCTACAGCAGTCATCCCGTGCCACGGGCCGGTGTGACCCGCGTGCGGGAGGCGCTGGCCCGACTGCTGCGGCTGTTGCGGGGCCCGTTCCCGCACCGCTGAGCAGATCACGAGACCACGGCGCCCGGCGGGGCGCCGCGCACCGCCACCGCAGACCGCGCCGCCGGATGCGGGCAGACAAGGGGGCGCTGCAGGCGCCGGTGGTGCGCCGGAGTCACCGCCTGCCCCCGCCGTCCCCACCTTACCCGGGCGGAGACCACGGCCTCCGGCCCGCCCGGCCTCCCGGGCGTGCCCCCTGCATCGCCCTCTCCGCCAACCTTTTCAGGGGTCTGCGCGGCTGGACCCTGGCGCGCAAGCACCTCTGAATCCAGGCCGCCGCCGCCGACACGGGCGGCGGCGGCGCGGCCTCATGACACGCCCCACTTGAAGGCCATGATCCAGAGCGAGGCAACGATCATCCCGACGCCGATGGCGAAGGAGAGCCCCAGCGGCAGCACCTGCCACGCGGGCCCCCGGCTCTCCCGCAGATGCATGAACACCCCGAGTTGCAGCGACGCCTGGCCTGCGGCCAAGACCAGGACGAGTCCGAGCAGCGCCGTCGGCGTCAGGAGGTGATGAATGACGAGGCCAAAGGCCGCAAAGGTCAGCACCAGAGACCCGACATATCCCCAGAGCTGGGTCCAGGGGAAGCCTTCCCCGGCGAAGTGCGGTTCCAGGAAGCGGAGCAGGGCCCGCTCGGCACCCAGGGCAGAGCCAGCTGTGGGGCCTCGCCCCGCCGTCACCGCCTCCTGCTGCTGCTCCACAACCGTCGCCATGACGGATCGCCCCCCTCGTCTCCGCTGGGCGGGACATCCCGCTGCCCAGCGCTGGCCGCCCCGGAGCTCGGAACCCGGACCGGGCCCCGCGCGCACGGGCACGGGCCGGTCCCTGTTACCCGATCTTGCCGCCCAGGTAGACGATGCTGAGGATGAAGACCCAGATGATATCCAGGAAATGCCAGTACAGCGAAAACGTATAGATCTTTCGGGCCGTGATGCTGTTGATGCCCTTGCGCGCGACTTGGATCAACAGGGCCAGGGCCCAGAGGATGCCGAAGGTGACGTGGAGGCCATGGGTGCCCACAAGCAGGAAGAAGGCCGACAGGAAGGCGCTGGTATGCCACGACGCGCCGAGCGCCACATCGCCGAAGAACTCGTGCAACTCGGTGGCAACAAAGCCCGCGCCGAGGAGCAGCGTGATCACCATCCACCCGACCATGGCGCGCCGGTGGCCGCGGCGCATGGACCAGACCACCAGACCCACCGTGAAGCTGGAGGTCAAAAGCAGCAGGGTCTCCAGCAGGGTCGGGCCGAGGTGGAAGAGTTGCTGGGCGGACGGACCGCTCGCGATCATGGGCCTGTACACGGCATAGGCCGCGAACAGGCTCGCGAAAATGAGCAGGTCGGTGACCAGGAACATCCAGAAACCCGTGATCGCGATGCTCTGCTCCTGGTCGGCGAACTCCAGGGGCAGTGCCTCCGCCGCCTCCGGCGTGTGTGCCTCGGGCCACGCCGCCGACACCGCGCCCTCCAGCGGAATGCTGCTCACGCCAGCAACCTCCCCAGTGTGGCCTCGTGATGCCGCACCTCGTCGGCAGGCATCGGGAGGTGCTCATCGTGGTCGAACCAGGCGTAGACCAGGGTGCAGGCGATCCCGGCGAAGCCGATGGCCGCGATGATCCACCACGTGAAGACGACACCGAAGCCGAACACGAAGAAGCTGGCCCCCAGGAAGAACGGATAGGCCGTATTCCTCGGGAGGTGCAGGCCGCGTATGTCCTCCGCCCGCACCTGCGGGGTTGGGGCGGCGTCTTCGTCCGCGCCGGTCTCGCGCCGGAAGGCTTCCTTGACGCCCCACCAGGCGTCGCGCTCTCCCACGGTGGGCAGGCAGGCGAAGTTGTACTCGGGGACGGGAGAGGGTAGAGACCACTCCAGGGTGCGACCGTTCCAGGGGTCCCCGGTCTGGTCACGCACCCCGTGCCGCATGCTCCAGAGCACGTTGTAGACCAGGATCAGGAACGCGGCGCCCATGATGAAGGCGCCGACGGTGGAGACGACGTTGAGGCTGTGCCAGCCCAGCCCAAGGGGATAGGTGTCCATACGGCGCGTCATCCCCGAGAAGCCGAGCAGGTACTGCGGTCCGAACGTGACCCAGAACCCGCTGGCGAACAGCCAAAAGGCGAGCTTGCCCTGACTCTCCCTGAGGCTGTACCCGAACATCTTGGGCCACCAGTAATACATCCCGGCGAGCAGGCCGAAGACGGTTCCCCCGATGAGCATGGTGTGGAAGTGCGCCACCAGGAAGTACGAATTGTGGAGCTGGTAGTCGGCCGGAACAGTGGCCAGCAGGATGCCGGTCGCACCACCGAGGATGAACGTCGGGATGAAGGCCATGGCGTAGAGCATGGCCACCGTGAAGCGCACGCGGCCGCCCCACATGGTGAAGATCCAGTTGAAGATCTTCACGCCGGTGGGGATGGCGATGAGCATGGTTGAAACCCCGAAAAAGGCGTTGACTGCGGGCCCGGCGCCCATGGTGAAGAAGTGGTGCACCCATGTCCCGTAGGCCAGGACCATGATGGCGGTCATGGAGAGCACCATGGAGTCGTACCCGAAGAGACGCTTGCGTGAGAAGGTGGCAAACACCTCGGAGAAGACGCCGAAGGCGGGCAGGACGACGATGTAGACCTCGGGATGGCCGAACAGCCAGAAGAGGTTGACGTACATCATGGGCATGCCGCCGCCGCCCATGGTGAAAAAATGCGTGCCCGCGGTGCGGTCGAGCAGCGTCATCAACAGGGCGACGGTCAGCGGCGGAAAGGCGAAGAGGATCAGCGCCGATGTGTTCAGCGCGGACCAGACGAACATCGGCATCCGCATCAAGGTCATGCCGGGCGCACGCAGACGCAGCACCGTGACCAGGAAGTTGAGTCCGGTGATCGTTGTGCCGATGCCAGAGATGATCAGCGCCATCAGATAGTAATTCAAGCCGGGGCCGGGATTGTAGGCCAATTCAGTCAGCGGCGGGTAGGCGGTCCAACCGGCGTTGGGCGAGCCGCCGACCACGAAGGCGACGTTGAAGAGCGCGGCGCCGAACGCGAAGAGCCAGAAGCTGACGGCGTTGAGGCGGGGGAAGGCGACGTCGCGGGCGCCGATCATCAGCGGGATGACCGCGTTGAACAGGGCGAAGATGAAGGGCATGGCCATGAAAAAGATCATGATCACGCCGTGGGTGGTGAAGACCTCGTTATACTCCTCGGCGCTGATCACCGGGTGCAGCGGCAGGGCGAGGTTGGTGCGCATCATCAGCGCGTCTATCCCGCCGCGGAAGAGCATGATCAGGGCGGCGACGAGGTACATGACCCCGATCTTCTTGTGATCGACCGTCGTGAACCATTCGTGCCAGAGCCAGCCCCAGCGGTGATGCCGCGTCATGTGGACGAAGATCCAGATGGCGACGACGCCCATCATCACGTCGGCGCCGATCTCCGTCGGGCGCCGCACATCGGGCGGGAAGAGCGTGTGGATCAGGTACACGGCGAAGTGGGGCATGGGGGTCACCGGACTCCTTTCGGGCTTGTGACGTGGCGGGGGACCCGTTCCGCCCGGGTCAGGCGCCGGCCGGGTCGGCGTTCGCGGCGGCCGTCGCGGTCAGGCTCGTGGCCATGCCCCCGTCGCCGCCGGTGACCGGGACGTAGTGGCCGCCGACGAGGCCGAACCCGCTGGCCTGCGACGGAAAGGTGCCGGGCGGGTAGGAGGAATATGTCTGCTCACCGGTGGTGCCGAACACCAGGAGTCGGTTGTAGGCGGACATGGTCATGGGCTTGGCGGTGCGGTGCACCTGTTGCACCCAGGCCGAGAATCCCTGCGCGGAGAGGGCCCTGACCGTGAAGAACATCTTCTCGAAATCCACACCCGAGAATTGGCCGCTGTGGCCCCAGTACGTGCCGGGCTCATCCGCCTCCAGCCAGAGGGGCAGGACCTCGCCGGGCATGTTGTACTCCATGCCCCCGAGTTCGGGTACCCAGAAGGCATTCATGGCCGAGTCCGCGGTCAGCCTGAACAGGACGGGCTTGCCCGCCGGGATCACGACGTAGTTGACCGTGGCGATGTGCTGCCCCGGTTCCTGGAACAGCCACTTCCAGCTCAGCGAGGTCACGTCCACAACCAGCGGGTCGCCCCCGGTCGGGACATGCGCCAGCCGGAAGGTCTGAGTCACCGTCGGAATCGCGATCACGGCGAGGACGGCCGCCGGGATCAGGAACCAGAGCAGCTCCAATGGACGGTTATCCCCGTACTCCGGGGTGTAGGGGGCGGTTCGGGCCGATCGGTTCGTGCGCTCTCGGAAGCGCACGACGGCCACGGCCACCAGCGCGAAGACGATCAGGGTGACGGCACCCATGATCAGGGAGGCGAGCACGAACAGATGCAGTTCGGTCTTCGCGACGGGTCCCTGGGGATGAAAGAACACGTACGCCTTGCCGCAGCCCGCCAGCAGAGGGGCGACGGCGCAGAGCCCCGCCCAGAGCAGTGGGCGCACGGTCGGCGGGCGTCCGGTTCCCCGATTCGTCTCTCCCCTGCGGGCACTGCCTGACATGCGGGTCCTCCCCCGGCCGATGCCGCGCGCGTGTCGGCCGGCCTGGTCTCCATCCCGGCCCCATCGGGCCTCCGGAGGACAGCGCGCCCGCTGCCCGGGGCATCCCCCCGGGCAGGGACACCGGGCTGGTGCGCGCTCCCGGGCTCGCGCACGGTCAGCACGCTCGGGCGGCTTCGCCCGCATGCTCATCCGACCCGAGGTGGCGCCGTTCGTAAGCCTGCCAACTCGAACTTGCGGCGGGTTTTAGAATGTTGAGGTTCCGGTCCGTACTTTGTGAGCACATCGGGGACTCCGTCAATCGGCCCTTTTCTTAGTCATTTGGGATTAGCGGGGGCAGTCGCTCAGATTGCTGTGGGCAATGGATTCGGATGCAGGGACCCCACACGCGCGCCGGCGTTACACGACTGCGTATATGTGCTTATTAATATTTGTTCATAATTGCATAAAGCCTTGGCAGACGCCATTTTCAGGCCGGCGAGCGCCTGTGCGCACCCTTACCCCGCGCGGGCGTTTGACGGGCCGCGCCCACCCCCGAGCGCAGGGGCCGGCAGAGCCCGGATGAGGCACCCTTCCGGGCCCAACAGCGAGGCCAGAGAGACAGAAAGAGGGGGGTCGGCTGGGCCAGGATCGGGTACCGACACTCCAGCGAAGGGGCACGTATGGCCGCCAGACGGGTGCCCCGGGCGTGGTGACCCACGCGTCCCCGTGTGGGGCGTCCGGGGACGCGCGGGTCACCACGCCGTCCGGTCGGACACCAAACAGTGGACGATTTGCCGGTTTGGGGGTTGCGCCTCCCCGGACGCGCGTGCAGACTCACAGGGTAATGACTGCCTTGGCAGGTCTGTTCACGGTCCGTATGCACCCCCCAGTGGAACGACGACGAACCCGCACCGCCGGTTCTGCCGGCGGTGCGGGTTGCGCAGGGGTCGCTGCTGCCGCCGAGGAGGCGGCAGCGCGGTCTCACCGGGCACCCCCCATCCCCCACCCCCCTTTCGATCCCTCAAGTCCAGAGCAAGCACCGGTCGCCGCCGGGCGCATCGTCGTGCTCCCGGCATGTGCGCGGGCGTTGGGATGGTCCGGCGGATGGGAAGGATATCCTGCAGCGCATGCTCGACGGGCGCAACGACGGGGATGCGGAGACCGGGAGTCCGCGCAGCCGGAACCTCGCCGTTCCAACGCGGCGGATACCGGGTATGCGCTGCGGGCACTGAGGCACCCGTGGAGGAGGCCTACGGTACATGCGCACTGAGGGCGACCGCCGACGGGCCCAGGCGTCGGAGCCTGGAGTGGGCATCCGCCGGCCCGCTCGGTGGCCCAGAAGGCCCGTGGTCTTGCGCGATGCGTCCCCCCCGCCGGGCGACGCACTCGCGGATCCCGAAGCCCCCATCCTCTGCGCCGGCACTGACCTGACCGAGGATGGACGCTTCGGCCGACGCTGGATCGTGGTCCGCGACGGGGAAGTGGTGCTCTATGCGGCGGACGGCGTCTGGCCATCGGTCCAAGGCCCGTACCTGCGGCGGCAACGGCAGCAGATGTGGGACGGAGCACACCTGTTACTGGCCGCCCCTCCACCCCCTGAGGCGAGGGTGCTCCGCCGCCTCCCGCTGGCGGAAGTGCGCGCCTGCAAGCTGCGCCATGAGGTCGGCGCGGCGGTCCTGATCGTGGAGGTGGACGCGCCGGGGCCTCCCGGCGCCCCGGCGGCGGACCGGCAATCCCCGCCGGGCGGGGACTCTGCCGAAGAGGACGCCAGGCACCCGCGGCTCAAGCTGCCCTTCCTGCGGCTCACGGGCACGCTTGTACGCCATATGGCCATCGCTGCCCGCGCCATAGAGAAGCTGGCCAAGGGCGAGCAACTCGATATCAACCCGGAGGACCTGCCCTACTACTGCCCCAAATGCGGCCGGCGCCTCTCCCAGGACACCAAGGTTTGCGGATCCTGCCTCGACCGCGGCGCCGCCCTGCGGCGCCTGTTGACCTTCGCCGCTCCGTACCGCTGGCGGATGATCGGTTCTGCCGGACTGGTGATCATCACCAGTCTCGTCGCGCTGGTACCCCCGCAGATCACCCGCATGATGACCAAGGACCTGATCCATCCCCCCATTTCCGTCGACGCCCTGGGCACCTTTGTGCTGACGCTGCTGGCCATCAACGCCAGCAACCAGTTCATCGGCGTCGTGCAGGCCAGGCTCGGGGTCTGGGTCGCCTCGCGGATCATCGGCGACCTGCGCGGCCGGGTTTGGAACGGGCTGCAGCGGCAGAGCCTCGGCTACTTCGATCGCATGCAGATCGGCCAACTCATGGCCCGCATCAACAACGATACACAGCGGGTGCAGCAGTTCCTGATCGACGGCATTCCCTTCTTCATTCCCAACTCGCTGCGCCTGATCGGCGCCGTCGTGATCATGGCCTTCATGAACTGGAAACTGACCATCGTCGTCCTGCTCCCCGCCCCGTCGATGATCATCGCCCGCTACATCTTCTGGCCGCTGATCCGCAAGGTGGACCGGCGCCTCTGGCAAACCATCGGCAAGCTCAACGTCGTCATCGACGACGTTCTCTCCGGTATCCGCGTCGTCAAGGCCTTCGGTCAGGAAGACAAGGAGATCGGGCGCTTCGGCGAGGTCAATGAGGAACTCGTCAGCCGCAACATCCAGGTTCAGTACATGTGGCAGACCATCTTCCCGGCTTTCGCCTTCATCGGGGGACTGGGTGGCCTATTCCTCTGGTACTTCGGCGGGCGCGCCGTCGCCGCCGGCCAGCTGACCTTCCCCCAGATGATGGCCTTCATGGGTTACATGGGCATGTTCACCGGGCCGCTGGGATGGTTTGCCAACCTGGCCAACTACTACGCGACCTCCATGACCTCGGCCGAACGCGTCTTCGAGGTGCTCGACGCCGAACCGGACATCCGGGACGCCCCGGACCCGGTTCCCGCCTCCCGCATCGAAGGGCGCGTCACCTTCGAGAACGTCGAGTTCGGCTACGTGGCTCATGCCCCGGTCCTCAAGGGGATCACCGTCGACGTACAGCCGGGCGAGATGATCGGCTTGGTCGGCCACACGGGTGCCGGCAAGTCCACCTTCATCCACCTGCTGACGCGTCTGTACGACGTCGACTCCGGCCGGATCCTGATCGATGGCGTCGACATCCGCTCCATCGCCCGCGAGGACCTGCGCCGACAGGTGGGGCTGGTGATGCAGGACACCACGCTCTTTGACGGGACGGTCGCGGAGAACATCGCCTACGGCCGGCCCGGCGCCACGCGCTTGGAAGTCATGCGGGCCGCTAAGATCGCCAACGCCCACGACTTCATCGTCCGCATGCCGGATGGTTACGACAGCCGGGTCGGCTATCACGGGCACCGCCTCTCCGGGGGCGAACGGCAGCGTGTGACCATCGCGCGCGCGGTGCTGCACAACCCGCGCATCCTGATCCTCGACGAGGCCACCGCCTCCGTGGACACGCAGACCGAGCGGCAGATCCAGCAGGCCGTCGCCCGCCTGGTTCAGGGACGGACAACCTTCGCCATCGCCCACCGTCTCTCGACGCTCCGCCATGCCACGCGGCTGATCGTGCTCGACCACGGCAAGATCGCCGAGGTCGGTACGCACGAGGAGCTGATGAAGACCGGTGGGCTCTACGCCAAGCTCGTCGAGGCGCAGTACGAGGCATTGCGCAAGAAAGAGGTAACGCTGGTGTAGGCCGGGCGGGAACGCCCCTGCCCCACCTCGGGGCAGCAGACCCGGGAACGGGGCGGCGGGGCGCCGCGCCCGCGGTGCCCTGGCGCACAAGCGGCGGAGCGTTCCGCCAGCCGTCCCGGAGCCGCAGTCGGCGACCGCAACGCCCACTGCCTGCGAATACAGCGCCGGATGGAGGAGGTCCTGATGGCGGAACCGAGACGGAACACGGAGGCCTCAGGTTTCGGAGGGGACGCCGCGGCGTCCCCTCCGGAACCTGACCCCTGGCAGACCGCCCTCGAGGGTCTTGATCTGATTGTGCTCAACCCGTCCGCCTGCCGCCTTGAGGGCGACGGCTCCGGTCGCCTCTGGGGGGAGGTGGGCGGGCGGCACTACCCGGAACTGCAGGCCTTCATGACCTATCCGCTCAGCGATCCGGCGGAATGGATCTCCCTGATCGCGGTGGAGGACGCCGACTCCGACGGGCGCCGCAGCGACGGCGGGCAGTCCGACCGGGTCGAGATCGGCGTGCTGCCAGACCTGGACGGCCTGGACGACGCAAGCCGGGCCGCGGTGCATATCGCCCTGCGCCTCCGCTACTTCATGCCCCGCGTGCTTCAGATCCTCGCGGTGCACGACGAGGACCCCGGCCAGAGCGGCGCCGTGCAGTGGGAACTCCTGACCGACCGGGGGCCCATGCGCCTGCGCATGGTCAGCCTGTTCGACGGCATCCAGCAGCTCGATACCGGCCGCCTGATCTTCTCCGACCGGGACGGCAACCGCGCGGACATCCCCGACGTATCCGCCCTCGACCCGGCCAGCCGGAAGCTCCTGGAGCGGTATTACTGGTTTTGAGCCGGATGGCCGGGCCCACCCCGCCGCGGGATCGGCCGCCGCCCGCCGCCGATCGGTGCGCCGCCGCAGCGGAGTCCGCTGCCGATTCCCCCGCGACGCGTCGGCGCACCGTCCGAGCAGACCCCGCCGGCGCCAGTCCACGTCCTTGGCGGAGGTGCTGCCAACCACGCCCGCCGCAACGATGCGGAGGACCGGCGCGGCCGGCTGAGCCCCCGGGGCGCCGGCGCAAGCCCGTCGCGCCCTGCCGGCGGCGGCCCGAACAAAGGTGGGCAGCGGAGACCCGGGGCGCACGGCTGCGCATGCAGGCCGTCGCGGGCAGGGTGGGGCGGCCCCGTGCGCGGTGCCGCCCTTCGGACCGGGGGCCGACCCCCCCGTTGGCGGCGTGGAACGTCGATCCCTCTGTGCGGCGCCAGGAACCGCGGCCCCTGCGCCGAACGTCGGCAGCAGCAGGGAGGGATGGCAACGCGATGACGCAACCCGAAGGGTTCAACAGCAACATCGAGTGGTTCGTCCGCGATCGCTTCGGCCTCTTCATCCACTGGGGCCTGTACGCGATGCCCGGCCGCCACGAGTGGGTCAAGAGCCGTGAGCGCATCCCCGATGAGGTTTATCAGAAGTACTTCCGCCATTTCGACCCCGATCTCTTCGACCCCGGGGCATGGGCCCGCGCCGCCAGGAACGCCGGCATGAAGTACATGGTGGTCACCTCCAAGCACCACGAGGGCTTCTGCCTCTGGGACTCGCAGCTCACCGACTACAAGGCGACGAACACGCCCGCACGGCGCGACCTGCTGCGGCCATTGCTGGACGCGTTCCGCGCCGAGGGCCTGAAGGTTGGACTCTACCACTCCCTGATCGACTGGCACCATCCGGACTTCCCGATCGACGGCCTGCACCCACAACGTGACGACGAAGCGTTCCGCGAGCGAGAGCAGGGCCGAGACATCCGCCGGTATACCGAGTACCTGCACGCTCAGGTGCGTGAACTCCTGACAGGTTACGGCCGCATCGACTACATGTGGTTCGACTTCTCCTACGCCGGGCGGGACTGGGGTTGGTCGAAGGGCAAGGGCCGGGAGGACTGGCAGTCCGACAAGCTGGAGGCGCTGGTGCGGCAACTCCAGCCGCACATTCTCCTCAACGACCGGCTGGACCTCGGCCGCGGCATCAGGACACCCGAACAGTACCAGCCCCGGCGCGGCCGGCCGGGCGAGTTCCAACTCTGGGAAGCCTGCCAGACGATGAACGGCTCCTGGGGGTACGACCGCGACAACTTGGACTGGAAACCCGTGGACCTCCTGGTGCGAATGCTCATCGACTCGGTGAGCAAGGGCGGCAACCTGCTGCTCAACGTCGGGCCCACCGCGCGCGGGGAGTTCGACCCGCGGTCGCTGGACCGCCTGGAGGGCCTCGGGCGTTGGCTGCGATTGCACGGGCGGTCCATCTACGGCTGCGGCATGAGCGAATTCGCGCCGCCGGACGACTGCCGCTATACGCAAAACGGCAACCGCCTGTACCTGCATATCTTCGCCTGGCCGTTCAAGAGCCTCCATCTCGATGATCTGGCCGGCAGGGTCGCATACGCGCAATTCCTGCACGACGGCTCGGAAATACGCCTCGGCCCGGTGGAGGACGGGCGCGTGCAGGCGATCAGCCTGCCGGTGCAGCGTCCAGACGTGACGGTCCCCGTGGTCGAGATCTTCCTGAAATAGGGCCGCGCGCGCTGGAGCCGGAGCGTGACGCGGAACTGGGAGCAGCGTGACCGCTGCCGCGGCCCCGCGTCCCGCGGGTCCCCGGCAGCGGTCACGCTATCGGGAGAGGCCATGCGCAACAAAGCGCCTACTGCGCGCGCGGGGCCTCCCACTGGGTGTGGAAGATGCCCTCCCTGTCCGTCCGCTCATAGGTGTGCGCGCCGAAAAAGTCGCGCAGGCCCTGCAACAGGTTGGACGGGAGGCGCGCGGAGCGGTAGGCGTCGATGTAAGCAAGTGAGCCCGCCGTCGCCGGCACGGCGATGCCGGCGGCCACCGCGGCGGCCACCACGTGCCGGCAGGCCTCCTGGTGCGTGGCGATGACATCGCTGAAGTAGGGGTCGAGCATCAGGTTCTTGAGGTCGGGGTCGCGCCGGTAGGCGTCCTGGATCCGGCCCAGGAGCTGTGCCCGGATGATGCAGCCGCCCTTCCAGATGCGCGCGATTTCGATGAGGTCGAGCCTGTAGCCATGCTCCTCGGAGGCGGCGCGCAACATGGCCAAACCCTGGGCGTAGGAGGCGATCTTGGATGCATACAGCGCCCGGGCCACCGAGTCGATCAGCTTCTGGCGGGCGGTGCCGGTGAGGGGACCGCCGGGCTTGGGGCCGGCGATCCGCTTGCTGGCGGCCACCCGCTCCTCCTTGCGCGCAGAGATGTTGCGCGACCAGAGGGCGGCATCGATCGTGGGGATGGGCACCCCGAGGTTCAGGGCCTCCTGCGAGGTCCACTTGCCGGTGCCCTTCTGCCCGGCCTTGTCCAGGATCAGGTCGACCAGCGGCCGGCCCGTATCGGGGTCGATGTGGGCAAGGACCTTGCTGGCGATCTCGATCAGGTAGGAGTCGAGTTCACCCTTGTTCCAGCCGGCAAAGATCTCCGCCATCTCCGGGGCGCCGAGGCCACCGATCTGGGAGAGGACGGCGTACGCCTCGCAGATGAGCTGGATGTCCCCGTATTCAATCCCGTTGTGGACCATCTTGACATAGTGGCCGGCGCCGCCGGGACCGATGTAGGTGCAGCAGGGGCCGTCGCTGACCTGCGCGGCCACCTTGGTCAAGACGGGCTCGAACGCCGCATAGGCGTCGCGGGGGCCGCCGGGCATGATCGAAGGGCCCCAGAGGGCGCCTTCCTCGCCACCGGAGATCCCGGTGCCGAGGAAGTGCAGGCCCTTGCCCGCGAGGCGCCTGACCCGCGCTTCGGTGTCCGGGAAGAAGGAATTGCCGCCGTCCATGATGCAGTCGCCCGGCTCAAGGTGGGGTAGAAGCTGCTCAATCATCTCATCCACGGGCGCACCGGCCTGGACCATGATGATCACGCGGCGGGGGCGCTCGATGGCGGCGCAGAACTCCTCCATGGTCCGGTAGGCGTGCATCCTCTTGGCGTCCTTGGCCGGGCCCTGGACCAGCGCCTCGGTCCGCGCCCAGGTGCGGTTGAAGACCGCGATGGAGAAGCCGTTGCGCTCGATGTTGCGGGCGAGGTTGGCGCCCATCACCGCGAGACCGACAAGGCCGACCTGATGCTTGGGCAAGGGGTTCCCTCCTGTGCACGCGGAGGCCCCCCGTCCCGGCGGCGCGGCCACGCCCACCCTGGCCCGCCGTATCGATCCGGCCGGGATGCGGGCAAACGCGCCGCAGGGATGCCGTTCGAGGGACAGACCGGACACTCCGCAGTGTCTTTGCCCGGGATCGGGCATGGCAGGCGCCTCACCGCCCGCACGGCGGCAGGCCCGTGCGCGTCGGGACGGGCGGCCGACGCAGACCGGCCGCCGGATGCTCCAGGCCGGCCCGCGTGGGCGCGAAACGCCGCACACAATGATAGCCTTCTCCGCTGCGGAGTCCAAGGGAGGGCGGCCAAAAGTCGACTCTCGGCCCAAACGGACGGAGAATCCGCGCCCGGGCGGGGGGTCAACCGCAGAACCCGTGCCCATCCACCCGGCCAGCGGAGGAACGGCCCGCTGCCGGGCGCGCAACGGGGCTCCTCGGGTACGCGTGATCGGGACGCCCGTGCTGCCGTACCTCCGGCAGAATCCCGCACGCGATCGGCCGAGGGCGGCGCGGAGGGCGTGCACCAGGGAGGGCGCTGATGGCCGTGCCAAACCCACTTCTGCCGAAGCGCCTCATCTCCGGAAGCGTCCAGGGACAAGGCTCCGGAGCCTGAGGGTGCTGCAAGAGTCGGGTTCGACACCGGTCGTGCACCGTGGCCCCTCGGGGGACAGGGGGCTTCGCAGCAGATGGCCGGCGCAACAGCGGACCCTTGCGCCGGCCATCTGTGACGGCCGCCGCCCGCCCCGCTCCCCGCATGCCCCGGCCCCGGTGCGGGAGACTGGCATGCATATGCAACCGCTTTCGGCCATGTTTCAACTGCAGGTGGGGCCGCTCGCCCTCGTGCTGCGCACCCTCGGGGCATACGTGGCGATGCTTGTGGGCTTCCGCATCTTCGGCAAGCGGGAACTGGGGCAGGTCACCGTGTTCGACGTGGCCATGGTCCTGCTCATCGCCAACGCCGTGCAGAACGCCATGGTCGGGCCCGACACCTCCCTGCTCGGGGGGCTGATCGTGGCCGGGACCCTGCTGGTGCTCAACTTCATGGTCGCACGGCTCCGCATCCGGGACCGGATGTTCCGCCGCTGGGTCGAGGGTCGCCCCAGTGTTCTGGTCTCCAACGGACGCTGGAACGAGGATGTTCTGCGCCGCGAGGGCCTCGACCACGGGGAGGTCGAGGCCGCGATGCGGCAGAACGGCGTACTGGACGTCGGCACCGTCCGTCTGGCGGTGCTCGAGGACAACGGCGCCATCAGCGTGGTCCCCGTGGACTCCCCGACGATCAGCGTCCACTCCCGCGGGCGTTCCACACGCGGCCTGCTCAAGCGCGGGAAGTAATCCGGGCCGTCCAGGGGTCCGGGGCAGCGGACCGCGTGTGCGGGAAGGGGGACACCGGCTCACGCCTCTGCCGGGGCGTAGACTCCGGCCTCGATCGCCGCGATCAGGCCAAGGGCCGTGGCCACGTTGGTCGCGACCGGTATGCCCCGGACGTCGCAGAGGCGGAGCAGGGCCGAGACATCGGGCTCGTGCGGGTGAGCGGTGAGTGGATCACGCAGGAAGATCACGGCGTCGATGCGCCCTTCGGCGATCTGGCTGCCGATCTGCTGATCCCCGCCGAGCGGCCCCGACAGGTAACAGTGGACGGGCAGTCCGGTGGCCTCCGCCACCATGCGCCCCGTGGTGCCGGTCGCCACCAGTTCGTGCCGGGCGAGCGCCGCCCGGTGCCGAGCGGCGAAGGAGAGCATGTCCGGTTTCAGCTTGTCGTGGGCGATGAGTGCAATGCGCAGGTGAACCGCTCCTTCCGTGCGCCATTGTAACAGCGACCCGCCGCCTGTGAGGGTGTCGCCATCCACGCGCGCCCGTTTGCGCAAACCCGGGACGGCGGCCGCCGGCGACAGGCGCTCCGCGGCGGCAAGGACGGCGCGCTGCCGCCGCTGCCCCGGCGTGCCGTGCGCCGCCAGTGGGCGGCTGCGGGTCGGCGGCCGGCTCGGGACGCGCGGCGTCCGGCGATGACCGAGTGGGAACCGGGCCGCGCGTCCGCCCACCGTCTTTGCCGCGCCACGCACCGACCGGCGCCCGCGCAGTGCCGGTCATCGCCAACGCTGGCCGGGTTGGGCGCCCTCAGCGCTGCGGCACCGGACTCCCCCACCGACAGGCTTGTGCGCCCCGATCGGAGGAAAGCGGCCCGGGGAAGGCTAATTGGGTGTTAGCGGCAGTGGTCGCGCCGGAAGCGTCCCGGCTCGGACGCAGTGGCGCCGGAATCGCCCGGTACCGGGCGACCCCGCGGTGCTGCCATCAGCCAGAGACAGCCCCACCCGGGATCCCGGGGTCCGGGGCTTGTGGGTGCCTGCCCGCACCCCGCGCGGCGGGCGCGGACCCGTTCTGCACCTTTCGAATCCAGGCGCCCCCGCGGACCGCACGGAGCGACCCGCCCGGACGCGTTCGCCTGTTCCGGCTTCCGATGGCGACCCCCGCGACCATCCGGCCGCGGGTTGAAGGAGGGTTTCGGAGTGCCCGACATCGTTATCTACGGTGGTGAACCGGGCGGCGTCGCCGCCGCCCTGTCCGCCGCCCGCCGCTCCCCTGCCGGCACTGAGGTCGCACTCGTCTTTCCAGAGAGCTTGCCGGGCGGAATCGCCACCGCCGGCGGCCTGTGTGCCTGGGAGCGCCGCCAATGGACACATGCGGGCCGGCGGGCCGACCCGCAGGGCGGCAATTACGCCGTGTGGCTGCAGGAGATGGGTCCGATTTACAGGCCCGGCCACTTCGCCGCGGCGCTCGCCGACGATCTGGCCGAAGCCGGCGTGCGGGTGCTGGCAGCCCACGAAATCGAGGCCGTCGTCGCCGAGGCCCAGGCCGGCAAGGGGCGAGCCCGCTCCAAAAAGGCGCGCGCTGGCGCCCCTGCGGCCGTCACGGCTTTGCGGGTCCGGCCTCTGGAGCAGGGGGAGCACGGCCCAGTTTTCAGCGCAGCGGCCGAGGCGCTTGAACTGCCCGCCAAGGTCTTCATCGACGCCTCCGCCACCGGGCGTCTCGCGCGTCTGGCGGGTGTCCCCGGGAGCGTCGGGCGGACGGACTGGAACCCCGACGGCCGCCAGATGGTGGCAAGCCTCCTGTTTGCCGTGGAGAACGTCGACTGGGAGGGGGTGGTGGCGGCACGCGATCCATCGGAGAAAGCCGTTTGGGGAACCGCCGCAGAGCAATCTCCCGATGGCACGCACCGCACGTTCTGGGGGGGGGCGCATGTCGCCTCGGCCGACGCCGTCCTGGCCGCCTTCAACGACGCGCACCCGGGATTCCGGATCGGCGCCCCGCGGGCCTGGGAGGAGGAGCATGGCGTCTTCTGGGTATCCGCGTTGCTGGTCTACAACGTCGACGCCCGCCGCCGTGCCTACGACGCGGGGACGGAGCGGGATGCCGCACCGGTGACGATACTGTCGCGCGACGTCGACACCGCCTATCGCGAGGCGAAGAAACTCGTCGGCTCCTCGGACCTGCTGGGAGCGCTCCGCCGCTTCCCCGGGCTGGAGTCCGTGCGCGTCGTCGAGGCCGATGGCAGTCCGCGCACAGGGGATGTACTGCTGTTGCGCGAGGGCGCCCATTCGCTCGGCCCGAAGCCGGATCCCTTCGCCGTCACCATTGAGGACCTCACCGGCGCCGGAACGGGGATGCACGACGGGCTCGACCAGCGCCACCGCGCGCGGCGCATCGGTCTCGGTTTCTACTGGCTGGAGAGCGCCGGCTACACCGAGGGGGAAATCCTGCGCACCACCGCGGCGGCCGCCAACCCCGCCCACCTGCCGCTGGACGCAATCCTCTGCCCCCCGGTGGCCAACCTGCTCGCGCCAGGCTACGCGGCGCGCATCGAGTCGCGCGCCTGGTGGGCCCTGCGCACCGTCCCCAACCTGTGCGTCCTCGGCGACGCGGCCGGGGTCGCCGCGGCCTTCTCCGCGCGCGAGGACATCCCCGTGCTGCGGTTCGGCAACCCCGAGGTGGCAGCCGTGCAGAACTGGCTGGTCGGCGAGGGCGCCATCCTGGAGAAGTGGTAGGGGGTGGAGGATCGATCCGTCCCCTGCCACCGACTGTCTTCGCTCCTGCTGGCGCAGGACCCGCCGGGAGAGACGCGAAGGACCCGCGCATGCGTGTTCGACAGGGGGCGGTTTCCGTGCCGCGACTCGCGGCGTTCCCGAAGTGCTACATGGATGCGATCTGCGTGGAACGACGCATGACGCTGTTGGACTGGATCGAATTGGGTGCCACCCTGGGGGTGGCGGGCCTGGAGATGTATCCGGGGTTCTTCGCCTCCAACGACAGGGAGTATCTCGGGCTCGTGCGTGACCGGTTGCGCACGCACAACCTGGTCATGCCGATGTACTGCTACTCCCCCGACTTCACGCACCCCGACCCGGCCGTCCGGGCGGCGGAGGTCGAACGATTGCAGGCGGCCGTCGACCTGGTGGCCTTCTTCGACGCGCCTCCGCCCCGGACGTGCCGGGTGCTCTCCGGGCAGCGTCGGCCGGGCGTATCCGTGCAGGACGGGGTGTCCTGGGTGAGAGGCTGCATCGAGGCCTGCCTGCCCCACGCGGAGGCGCGCGGCGTCATCCTCGCCATGGAGAACCATTACAAGGACAACTACTGGCAGTATCCCGAGTTCGCGCAGCACCTGGACGTCTTCCGCCAGATCGCCCTGGAGATCGACTCCCCATGGTTCGGGGTCAACTACGATCCCAGTAACGCCATACTGGCCGGTGAAGACCCGCTCGAGGTGCTGGCGGCCGTCCGGCCGCGCGTGGTGAGCATGCACGCCAGCGACCGCTACATCCTCCCCGGCCACACACTCCAGGAACTGCGCCAAAGCGAGGACGCGGTGGGCTACGCCGCCATCCTGCGACACGGGGAGATCGGCAGGGGGATGAACGATTACGACGCCATCTTCGGGGCGCTGGCCGAAGCAGGCTTCGACGGCTGGATCTCCCTGGAGGATGGCATGGACGGCATGGAGGAGATGCGCCGGTCCGTAGAATTCCTCAAGCAGGGGATCGCGCGCCACTGGGCGGCGCCCCGGACGCCGCAGACACAGGGGCGTCCGGCAAAACAGTGATCGGCCGCGCCAGGGGCGTAGCGGCGGTGTGTGGAGCGCGCGGCGGGCGGGCACAGCGTCGCAGGCCCGGCGGCGGCGAAACGCGCGGCTCCGGTACGCCCGGCGGCGTCTCCGCCGAGATCCGGCCGCCGGGCTGTGCGGCGGCGCGCCGGCAAGAGTCGGTTTCCGCACCGGCTGCGAGTCATGTACCCTTGGGGGACAAGGGGCTTCCCAGCAGTGGCCTCGCGGAAGCGGACGCTTGGGCGGCCACCTCTGCCGTGCCGCCGAGCCGCACCCGCGCCTCCAGCACGTACGGCAGGAGCTTCGTCTGCACCCGGACCGTGCCGTCCACACCGCCCACCACGCCGTAGTCTCCGGCGGGCAGGTGCCCGACCCACATCGTGATCGTCTGGGTTTGGTCCGCCTTCCAGTCGTGCATGCCCGCGACGCTCCTGTCCCGCAGACCGTCAGAGTGCCGCGCCACCACGCGCCGCCCGCCCGGGACCCGCGCGTCCGGGACCCAGAGGACCAGGTCCATCGCCGTGGTCCGGTGCGAACGCAGGAAGCATTTCGTCTTGGCGATCGCGGTCTGCCGCAGGGCCACCGCGCCCGCGGCGCCGACGCCCGCCTCGATCCGAAAGTCGATGAGGCCGTGACAGTCACCCGACGCCAGTCCCCGCCAGTCGAGGTCGGCCGCCAACTGGTCGGCGTGGTCGTCGCAGGCCACCACGGTCAACGTATCCACCACACCCCGCTGGTGGCGCAAGTCGGGAAGCCTGTCCGCCTCGAGCTCGAGGCTCAGCCACCCCTTGTGCACCCGGTGCACCACCCGCGCTCCGATCGCCTCAAGCACGGACTCGTCGAACACGCCGGGCTCCACTTCCGTACTGACCCGCAATCGCAACACACAGCCCTCCCCAACGACCGGCACACCCCCCCGCCGCCGACCGCCCGGCGGGAGACGCACCTATCACCACCCATACTTCCATGTCACAGCCGCCTTCGTCCACGGGGGGTTTCTCTCCCGGCGGCGCCCGGCCGCTCCGCCGCCGGTGACTGCGGCCACCGCGCCGTCTGCCTCCCACACCAGACCTGCCCGCCACGAGCCGAACCCGTGGCCGTGCGGCCGCCACCGCGCGCCGCGCGGTCCAACCCCAGGTCCGCCGCGGCCGGTGCGGCAATCGGCCGCGGCGCGTCCGCGCCCCTGCCGGCACTGGCTCCCACCCGGCCGCCGGCACGCCATACGGACGCGAAACCGCGGGCCACGCGTCCCCGCGCGGCCCCCCGCCCTCCATCCTCTCCCCTCGCGGCCGGTCCTTCCGCCTCCCGGTCGTTGGGCCGGCACCGCCCGAAGCCCGGAGGGCCCACGCAGCTCGCGTTCACGCCCGGCCGATCCTGTACAAGCCCCGCGGCACAAAGCTCAGGCGATCGAAGGCACCGTGGACGGTCCGGCCGGCACCCTGGGGGAAGTAGCCGTTGGCGGCGCTGACGAAGACACCGACCCACGCCCCCGTCATCAGGACCGGCATCGGCAGGCCGGCCCGGCTCCAGCGGCGGCCATCCCCCGAAGTCCAGGCGGTCCAGATGCCGCCCCGCCGCCGCAGGCGCAGCCAGACCGGCGCCCGGAGGGCGTTTCCCCGCGTCCCGGGGTTTTGGGCGTTGAGACGAGATGGCGGGAGGAGACCCCCCGCACCCGCGGCCGGCGCCGCCTGCACGGCGGCGGCATAGCCCGCCATCATCCGGCAGAGCGTTTGCACCCCCTGCGCCGCCGTCGCGGAGATCAGCGCCATGGGGGCGTCGTCGCTGAGGTCGCCGCGCACCATCAGTCCCGCCATGGCCAACGGCGCCAGCGACGGGCAGTCCCCGTCCACCAGGCCCGTGACCCGGCAGACGTAGTCTGCCGTGCTGATGTTCTCCGCAACGCAGGCGAACGTGCAGCCGTCGCCCAGCGCCCCAACGGCCGCTCCACCACCGACCACCCGATAGACGCCGGCCCGTCGTGACGTGATCAGCACGGGCACGGCGGTGGGCGGTGTACCCAGGCCGGAGACGGAGGGCGGTTCGATCAGCACCCCCCCGCTCGCTTCGCCGGCGGGAGTGGCGAACTGGCGGACAGCGGCGGCCAACCGACCCTGCAGCGCGCTGCCGGCCCGCTGCAGGACGTCGATCTTGGCGTTCATGGCCCCGAAGGCTGCGGCCACATCGACCGGGCCGGCGCTCAGCGCCCTCATGCCCTGCGCCAGCACGGCGTCGGCCCGGGCCGGTTGGTAGCGGAAGAACTGCTCGGCGTAACCGTACCCGCCCTGAGCCGCGTCCCGATACCAGTTCAGCGCCTTGTTCCGCAGGATGGGCGCGGCGGCTCGAATCGTGGCCTCCCATTCCTCCCACAGGGCGTTCTTGCAGGGCTGCAACAACGCGGTCTTGATGCAGAAGCGCTGCCACCCGTCCTCGTAGGTGAGCCACTTCATCAATTCCCAGGCGGGCTCCGCCTGCCGGCCCAGGGCGTTCAGCCCCCAGAAGTCGTTATTGCCGAATGTGGCCCGGCCGAAGGGGTACACAGGGACCGGCGCGTAATCCCAGGGAAACTTGTTCCCGAAGGCCACGACGTCGTCCTGGATCGACCAGCCACCGCGCAGGGCGAACACCGTATTGCCCTGCTGCAGTGTTGCGGCGTCAAATGTCCCGACCACACCGTACCAGAGCAGGGGTAGGAGCCATTGTCCCCCGGCCAGCGACCGCGTGTCGGTCAGGGTGGCACGGGTCGCGGCGGCGTCCATCTCGGCGCCACCGAAGGCGGAGAAGAGCCAGTTCGACGCCTTCCAACCGTTCCACCACCAAACCGTGGCCCCGTAGCGGGCCCGGCCCGTTCCGGCCACCTGGGCGGGCAGTGCGCAGCGGCGCCAGAGATTCTCGGCATCCACATACGTCCAGTTGGCATCCGGCGGCGCGAGGTGGAGCGCATCCAGGATGTCCCGACGATAGGCGTAGACGCACGGCCCGTCGTAGGTGGGCAGACCGAACTGACCGGCCGGAGTGCGCAACGCCGCCATATGCGCGGCGGACCACGTGGACGGGGAGATGCCGCCCGCTGCCAGGAGCGGCCGGAGATCAGCGAAGGCGCCCGCGGCCACATAGGCGGCGAAGCTGCCGCCGTAATCGCAGACCACGTCGGGGCCAGTGCCGGAGAGCATGGCGGCCAGCACGGAATCGGATGTGACGTGGGTCCCGTTGGGGCCGGGCAGAGGCTGCAGGCGTACGCCGGCGTGGGCGGCCTCAAACAAGGCGCAGGCCTGTTTCAACAGTGAAAGCCCGCCCCCCGACCACTGGGTCCACCAAGGCATGAAGCGGAGGGTGACAACCGGGTCCTGGACCGCCGGTCGCGGGCCCGGCACCGCACCTGGCCGCGCGCAAGCCGCCAGCAGGCCGCCCGCGGTGGCCACCGCGACCGCCCGCCGCACCCCGGACGCCAGATAGCGGCGCCGGGTCGTGCGCCACGCGTCAGCGTCCCCCACCATCCACACCCCCGGCCGGGGCTGGCCCGCCCCCGTCGGACACCGGCCCGTCCCGTAACATCCAGCCCGTCGGTGCGCCGGCGCCGCACCGGAGGTCGGTCCGGGCGGCGGCCGGCGCCGCCCGGACCGAACCCTTCCGGTGAGCGGGGCCGCCGACAGACCGGGGGCCCCCGCGCAGATCCAGACCTGGAGCAGGCGTGCCGCGATGTGCCGCAGGCGCGAAAAGATGCGCGGTCACCCACCGCGTCTCCTTCTCGCTCGAGGCGATTCGCGTCCGGGGGCGGCGCAGAACTCCGCGTGACGCCGTCCCCAGGGCAAGTCCGGGATGTCGTCGAAGCCTGGCGGTGGAGGTGCATGGACAGTGCGGGTGATGGTCGGCCAATTCGGTGGTCCGACCGCGGTCCTCAACGCCTCGCTGTTCGGCGCCTGGGAGACGCTGCAGGCAGCCGGGGCCGAGACCCTGGGTGTCCGGGGCGGCGCCCGCGGGCTGAGGGCCGGCGATTGGCTGCCGCTGCGCGGCGCACCGCCCGACTGGCTCCTCACCGCGCCGGGGGCCGCACTCGGCGCCGGGAGACAGGCACTGTCCCCGCTGGAGATCGGTCAGGTGGCGCGCCGCCTGCGGGAGGCAGGCGCGGAGGCGTGCCTGCTCATGGGCGGCAACGGCACCATGGGGCTGGCCAGTGCCCTGGCGGGCGCCGGCCTACCGGCGGTCGGCATCCCCAAGACCATCGACAACGACCTGGCAGGCACCGACCACGCCCCCGGCTACCCCAGCGCCGCGGCCTTCGTCGCGGCCGCGACGGCCGATCTGGCGGATGATCTGCGCGCCATGGCTGGATTCGAAGACGTGCGCCTGATCGAGGTCATGGGCCGTCGGGCCGGCTGGCTGGCCGGCGCAGCCGTGTTGGCCCGGCGTCACCCGGAGGACATGCCGCAGCGCATCCTCCTGCCCGAGATGCCGCTGGATGCGGACGCCCTCGCCTCTGACGTGGCGGCCCTGCATCGGCGCGACGGAAGCGTGCTGCTCATCGTCTCCGAAGGGGTGTGCGCAACGGACGGGACTCCGTTCGGACTGCAGGCCCTCGATGCCGCGGGGCAGACCCGGGTGCTGGGAGCCGCGGCGCGGAGGCTCGCCGCCGAACTCCGCCGGCGGCTCGGACTGACGGTTCGGGCCGAGAGCCTCGGCTTTCTGCCGCGGTGCCTCGGCAGCGCCGCGGTCGCCCGCGATCGGACGGAGGCCCGCGCCCTCGGCGCACGCGCCGCGGAGGCCCTGCTGGCGGGCCGGCAGGGCGTCATGGCCGCGATCGCGCCGCGCCAGGACGGCATGGAGCAAACGCGTTACCTGGAGGTGCCCCTGAGTGAGGTGGCCGGCAGGGAGCGGCCCCTCCCACCGGGAATGCGCGATCTCGGACCGGCCTTCCGGGCCTGGCTGCAACCGCTGACCGGCGGGCCGGAGAAGCGTCGTCTTCGCTCCCTGCCCTGAGTGTCTGTGCCGTTCCGGGAAGGGATGGAGTCATGCCACTGGTATCAGGGGACGAACTCCTGCCAAGGGCCCGCCGCGACGGGTACGCAGTGGGGGCGTTCAGCATCCACACGCCGGAGATGGTGGACGCCGTCTTCCTCGCGGCCGAGGCGCTGCGGGCCCCCGTGATCCTGCAGGTGGGCCGGCGCGCAGTGCGCCACTCGGGCCTTGGAGCCTGTTGCCTCTGGGTGCGGGCGCGTGCCGCGGCCAGCCCGGTTCCGGCCTGCCTGCACCTGGACCATGCCCAGAGCTTCGAGGCGATCGCCCAGGGGATCCAGGCGGGGTGCACCTCCGTCATGTACGACGGCTCGGAGCTACCTTTCGCTGACAACATCCGGGAAACCGCGGCGATCGCGCGCCTCTGCCGCGCCGTCGGCGTCCCGCTGGAGGCGGAAGTCGGCCGCGTGGCGGGGGTCGAGGACGACCTCTCGGTGCAGGAGGCCGAGGCCCGCCTCGCCGGACCGGCCGACTGCGTGCGCTTCGTGGCTGAGACGGGGTGCGACGCGCTCGCGCCCGCCATCGGCAACATCCACGGGCTCTCGGCGGCGGTGCCCGTGCTCCGGTTCGACCTGCTCCGCGCGGTGGCCGCCGCCGTATCGCTGCCGTTGGTGCTGCACGGGGGCTCAGGGCTCGACACGGGTCAATTGCGGGCGGCGACCGCCGCCGGCATCGCCAAGATCAACATCGACACCGAGTTGCGGCGGAGGTTCGTGGAGGGTCTGGGGGAGGGACTCGCCGACTGCGGTGCGCAGGACGACCCCGCCCCGGTCCTCGCTGCCGCCGCGCTGGCCGTGCGGCGGCAGGTCGAGGCGCGCATCCGCGACTTCGGCAGCGCGGGGAAGGCGTAGAAGGTGCGGCGCAGGTCGTCTGTCCGCGTCTCCGTCACCTCGGGCAGGCCGCTGCCCCCCCGCCAAGGGGCCGGGACGGTTTCAGTTCGGCACCCCACCACCGGGGTCGCTGCCCAGTGGTGACCGTACGGGACATGTCGGGGGGCGGGGCCATCGTGAATGTGGACAGACCCCGGGTCGTCGTCGCGGAGTTCATGGACGCGGGAGGGCTGGCGACGCTCAGCGCGGGCGCCGAGGTAGCCTACCTCCCGGCCTTGGGCGAAGACCGGGCCGGCCTGCTGGAGGCCGTTCGCGGCGCCCACGCCCTTGTGGTGCGCAACCGCTGCCGCGTGGACGCCGAAGTGCTGCAGGCCGCGGGCTGCGGCCTACGGGTGGTCGGACGGCTGGGGGCGGGCCTGGACAATATCGACCTGCCCGCCTGCCGCTCCGCCGGGACGCGGGTCGTCTTCGCGCGGGGCGCCAACGCCGACGCCGTCTGCGAGTATGTGTTCGCCGGCCTGCTGCACCTGTTGCGGGGCCTCGCGGCGGCGGACGCCGCGGTGCGCGCCGGCATCTGGTCGCGCGATGCATACTCCGGGGCGGAACTCAGCGGCCGGACCCTCGGGCTGCTCGGCCTGGGGGAGGTCGGACGCCGCATGGTGCGCCGCGCCGAGGCCTTCGGCCTGGCCTCGGTCGGGTACGACCCGATCGTCACCGCAGGCTCCCCGCACCTCCTCGGCGTGCCCGTCACGGTGCTGCCGCTGTCCGATGTGGTTGAACGGGCGGACATCCTCTCCCTGCACCTGCCGCTGCTGCCCGAAACGCACCACCTCATCGACGCCGCCGCACTGCAGCGGATGCGCCCTGGCTCCATCTTGGTGAACGCCGCACGGGGCGGGATCGTCGACGAGGGGGCACTGGCCGCGGCCGTGCGCACCGGGCACCTCGCCGGGGCCGTGCTCGATGTGCGCGAGCAGGAACCGCCGCCGCAGCCGGATCCGCTCCGGGACCTCGACAACGTCCTGCTGACCCCGCACGTCGCCGGCCTCACCGCAGAGGCGCAGGATCGGGTGGGCGCCATGGTGGCGGAGGATGTACTCTCGGTGCTGGCCGGGCGGCAACCGCGGGCGGGCGCCTGATGCCTGCCGCCCGTGGCGCGGTACCGGCGGCCCAGGTCATGACCAGGTCATGAAGGGATGGTGCAGCCCGTGCCCGCGGTCCCCCGCCCCCACCGCTCCTACCTCAGCTTCCTCGAATGCCCCCGCTGCGGCGAACGGATCAGCGCGGACCGGCCCGCCAACGTCTGCGGCTGCGGTTCGCCGCTCCTTTGCCGCTACGACCTGGAGGCCGCACGCGCCGACCTATCACGCGACGACCTGGCCGGCCGGCCCGGAAACCTCTGGCGGTACGCCGAGTTGCTGCCGGTACGGGACGCGGGCGCCATCGTCACCCTGGGCGAGGGATGGACGCCGCTGCTGCACCTGCCGCGCCTCGGGCGCCGCTTCGACCTGGACGACCTGTGGCTCAAGGATGAGGGTTGCAACCCCACCGGCACGTTCAAGGCGCGCGGCGCGGCGGTCGGCGTCTCGCGGGCGCTCGAGTTGGGCGTGACGGCCCTGCGCATGCCCACCGCGGGCAACGCCGGGGGCGCCTGGGCGGCATACGCGGCCCGCGCCGGATTGCCGCTCCTGGTGGTCATGCCGCAGGACGCCCCGGCCATCAACCGCCGGGAGGCCGTCGTGACCGGGGCCGACACCTACCTGGTCGATGGCCTGATCTCCGACGCCGGGGCGATCGTCGCCCGGTACGGGGCACGCAGCACCGCCTTCGACGCCGCCACCCTCCGCGAGCCTTACCGCATCGAGGGCAAGAAGACGATGGCCCTGGAGATCGCCGAGCAGTTCGGATGGGAGATGCCGGACGCGATCATTTACCCCGCCGGCGGCGGCGTGGGCATCATCGGCATCTGGAAGGCCCTGCAGGAGTTGGAGGCGCTCGGCTGGATCCGCGGGCGCCGGCCCCGCCTGGTGGTGGTGCAGGCAGAGGGCTGCCGCCCTCTGGTCGAGGCCTTTGCGCAGGGGGCCGAGGCCTCGGAGTTCTGGCAGGGCGCCGCGACGCTGGCCGCCGGCCTGCGGGTGCCCAAGGCCCTCGGGGACTTCCTCGTCCTTCGGGCCGTGCGGGAGACCGGCGGGACCGCGGTGGCCGTCTCCGACGCCGAAATCATGGACGCGATGGGCCTTTTGGCGCGGCAAGAGGGGGCGTGGGTCTGTCCCGAGGGAGCCGCGGCCGTAGCGGCGGCGCAGCGGCTCCGCGCCTCTGGGTTCTTCGGCGCGCACGACCGCGTGGTCATCCTGAACACGGGCACCGGGATCAAGTATCCGGACCTGGTCACCGCCACCCCGCCGGTGCTGCCGCGGGACGGGGAGATTCCGGGAGCCTGAGGGGCCGCCAAGGGCTTCTCCCACTGGGTGAGCGGCGGCCCCGGTCCTCCGGTGTCTCCGGCCCGCTCTGCCGGCGTGAACGGAGAGCGGGCGGCCTTCTTTGGCCCCGCACCGTCACTTGCGCAACGGTGGGGCCCGGGGTCCGGGAACACGTGGCCGCTGCCAGAGAGGCCCCCCGCGGCGGCCACCCCCTACATCTCCTCAACAGGCAACCCCGTCATGGCCGCCAAGTCCCGGAGTTCCTGCCGCACATCCCCGTAGACCAGGGCGTAGTGGGGCTCCCAACCGGCTTCCAGCAGGCGGCGCACCTGCTCGTCCACGGGTGCGCCACCATCCAGGCGGACCGTGGCGGCTGTGCCCAGAAACCGTTGCGGCGCGTCCAGGGCCTCGCCGCCGCCGACCAGCAGGCGCAGACCCGCGGGCGTCTCGCCGATGCGGGCAATGGTCACCCGGCCCGGCTTCAGGGCGAACTCCAGTGTGAAACCGATCCTCCGGTTGGGCTGCACACCGGCGACCGGCCCGGTGCGGGGCGAGGCCAGACTGAAGGCCCCCGCGCCGCAATGCCAGAACACCACCGCTCCACGCTCGGCGTCCACCGCAGCCAGATCCCCAAGGTAGGGCGACCCGCCCGCCAAGCGGGCCAGGACGGTCATCGTCAGCGCGCCCAGCACGTCGGCCTCGCACGAGGCCGCAATCCCCCGCTCGCAGAGAGCGCTGACGAAGGAGCAGGCGGCGGCGCCGAAGTCCGTGAAGAACTCCGGCCAGCAGCGGACCGCCACCGCGGAAGCCCCACGCGCCGCCAGTTCGCCCTCGACCACCGCCTGCAGCCGGGCGAACTTCTCCACCTGCTCCGCGGGGAGCCGATCCAATCCCGCCACCGACCGCCGGGCGTCTGCGGCCCGCGACGCCCATGCCTGCCGCGGGAGTGCCGACGCCTGCGCAAACAGACGGTCCAGATCCAGTTGGACAAGGGATGCCCCGGCGGCGCGCAGGCTTGTGGGCGCCGGAGCGCTGAAGAAGAAGCCGTCGGGGGCGCCCCCGAGGACCAGTACGCGGAAGCCGTCGAGCTGCCGGCGGACCGCCGCCGCACGCCCGAGCGCCACCACGCGCCGTCCGATGCCCTCCTCCTCCGGGTCGCCGAGCACGACGCGGAAAAAGCGGCCCTGCCCGTGCAATTGCCGCGCCGCGAGGTTGGCGCCGGTCAGGGAGTTGAGACTGAGCCTCTCCCCCACGGCGCCGGGCTCGCGCAGCGACCACAGCAGCAAGGGCAGGTCCGTCCCCTCGGCGACGCCGGCGATGAAGCGCGCGTCGACGAAGGTGGTGAACTGGCAGACCAACAGGTCCGCACCGGCCTCTGCCGCCGTTCGGGCGAAGTCCCTGGCCGCCGCCGGCTCAGTGAGCAGCTCGGATGCGGCCGCAAGGTCCACGGGCAGGGCCCGGAGCGCGGCGCGGCTGCGGTGGAGCATCGTTCGGGCCTGGTCCAGATCGAAGGTAGCCCGGCCGAAGGCGGCCAGTGCCACGCGCGGTCGGATGGGTGCGACGGCGTCGCTCAACGCGAATCCCCTTTCCAAGTCGGCTCGGGCGGGGCTGCAAAAGTCGGTCTCCGCACCGGCCGTGAATCTTCGACCGTTGGGGGACAAGGGATATCGGAGCAGTGCCTCGCAAAAAGCGGACTTTTGCCGCGGCCACCCAGTACTGTCCTCCGCACTGGTGGCAATGGGCGAAGGAGACGGTCCGAAACATCGGCTCAGCGGTCGGAGAGGCGGCCCCAAAGGTCGTGAACGTACGTGCATGACCGGTTCGCCGCTTCATGAGTGCCCACCCCGGCCCAGGCCTGGCCAGTCCGGAGGACAGTACTAGGGCGGGGCGCTCCGACCGGAGACGGCGGCGGGACGTTCGGCCAAGGCAGTCTTACCGGATGCCGTGACCCCGGTGATCGCCCCCAGGACCGCGGCCGGGAGGCGCGCCGGAATGGATTCCGCCACAGGCCGGTAGTGCGCCGCCCTACCCCACGGTCCCTGCCGGCGCGGGTCAGGGGAGGCACCCGCGGACACGGGCAAGCTGCCGGGGAACCGCGGGGATTGCGCCGTTCCCAGGCCGCCGCCTGGGGGAGCGCCCGCCTTGCGCAGTCCGGGGGGGGCGGGGCCGGAGCCGGGCAAGGGCGCAGAGAACAGATATTCGCCATCCCTCGCCTCAGTCGTTCGGGTCGCCCCAGGTTCCCCCACCGCAGGGCTCCGGCATCGCGGCGCCGATCTCCGCCGCCGGAACGGGTTTGGGGGACGTCTCCCCGATATCTCCCACCCTCGCGGGGGCGTGCATCAAGATCGTGACCGCTTCCGCCCAGGGAGCGGCCCGCTCGACATCCGGGGCCTCCACGCCGGGACCGGGGAAGGGGCAGGTGCCCGTACCCTGCAGTACCACCGGTCCCGGGATACCGGCCGCGGTCATGGGGGCAATGACCACGTTGGCGGAGGTGAGCGGCCCGCAGGAGGCGCACAGCAAGGCGAACGTCCAAAGATCGGAGCGCGCCGCGACACAGTTGGTCATGGGTGTATCGGCCGAGCCGTTGATGCCGATCCCGTACTGCGTGAACTGGACTCCGTACGCCGACGGGTCGGGCAGCAGCGCCGCGCCGATCCACTGTGCGGCAAAGGAATCCGGTCCGGTCTGCGGACCGTTGTGGATGAAGAATACGCCACCGCGCGTGGTGTCGCTGGAAGCGGACGTCGGTCCGAGCGTGAAGCAGCAGTTGACCTGCCCGGGTGGGGGGGCGGGTATGACGGGGATCGGCAGCGGGAGGGGCGCGTTCACCAGGTTGTGCCGGCCAAGGGCGTAGTATGTCGCCTGCCCGACCACCCCGTCGCCCGTGAGGCCGTTGGCCAACTGGAAGGCGATGACCGCGGCCCGCGTCGCGGCGTCGTAATAACCGTGGATCCGCCCGTCATACAAGCCCAGCTTCTGCAGCAGCAGTTGCGCAAAGACCACATCGAAACCGTTGCGTCCGGTGAACATGCCGCGACCGCCGGCGTAGCTGTAGATCCAGGTGGCATCCAGGGTTTCGGTGCCGACACTGCCCGTGAGCGGGACGCCGAAGTCGCCGTTGGCGTTGGCGTCCGTCTGCAACTGCGCGACGGCGGCGGCGGTCTTCGGACCGAAGACCCCGTCAGCGGCTGCCCCCGTCTGGAGGCTGTAGCGGAAGAGGTTGATGCGGTTTTGCAACACGGTCACATCGCCGCCGGTCACGCCGCTGCCGAGGCTGCGGCTGCCATAGGCGGGTCCGCCGTAGGTCACGTGCCCGCCGACGCCTTGGCCGAAGAGGAAATAGGTGTTCGGACCCGCCACTCCGTCCACGGCGATGCCGAAGTATGCCTGGATGTTCTTCACGGCCTGGACCGTAGCGGCGTCGTACACACCGGTCGCCGGCACCGAGGCCCCGATCGGGCCCTGTGGTGGGTTCATGACCTGCAGCATTTCGTTGAAGACCAACTGCAGCACCGCAATGTCGGTACCCGTCTCGCCCCCGAAGAGCGTCCGGCTGCCAAACGCCACGTACGGCGGAAACGTCTGCTCCAAAAGCGCCATACCGCGTCCCTCCCCGCTCCGTGCGGGCAGGATACGCGGCCGCGGACGGGACAGTGCCTGTCCGCCATGGAACGAGCGCTCACCGCACTCGGACAAAAGCGCGCCGCCCGGGGAATTACCTCCCCGGGCGGCGATGGTCGCTGCGGTATACCGCTGCTGACCGGCCGCTGCACCAGCGGCCATCTTCCGCCCCTCGGGAACCGGGGCCAGACCACCGGATCCGTTTCCCGCTGCATCCCTGCGGCTCGCCGCCGACTGGGCGCAACCTCCGGGCGACTCCGGCAGAATCCGTATCCCGCGTGCCCAACCGGCGGCCTACACGCCCGGCGGCGTCTCCTCCCCCGCGGCGTCGGCCAGAACTCGATGCCCTGCCGCGGCGGCGCGCCGCACCCTCATGACATCGCCCCCCCCACCGGCCACCTCGGACTCGGACTCTGCTTTGCCTGCCCTCTTTTTCTGACCCAAGTGTATCACCGCGCAGGATGTACACATTCCCAGAATAGGGCCACCCGCCATCCCTCCACGCCCAGACGGCGCGCCCCGAACGCCGCACTCCCTCGGACGCATCGTTTCGCCCGCCAGCTCATCCGCCCGCGGCCGACGCCAACGCAGCCCGGATGCACCCACAGGACGCGGCCACTCCCCTCAACCGCGCAACCCCTCCGCTCGCCGGTGGGCCATCGTCTCGGTCGCATCGTCCAGGGGGCGCATCGCCGCGCCGGCCGCCCTGGCCCCGTACCGCCGCTCCACCGCGCCCCGCAGGAGGAAGTCCGCCAGCGCCGGGTTCTTGGGGAGCACCGAGCCGTGCAGGTAGGTGCCCACACACCGCCGATACAGGGCCCCCTCCCCTCCATCGCGCCCGTTGTTGCCGCCGCCCTGCCCCCGCCGCACCCTCCCCAGGGGTCGGCAGCCCGGACCAAGGAACGTCTGGCCGCTGTGATTCTCAAACCCCACCAGGGTCCCGAACCCCTGCGCATCGAGCACCACGTTGCCGATCATCCGCCGCCGCCCGGCAACGGTGTGGGCGTCGAGGACACCCGCCCCTGGGAGTTGCTCCCCCACCGCCGGCCGGTAATACGCACCGAGCAACTGGTAGCCGCCGCACACCCCGAGAACCGGCAGGCCACCCTCCACCGCGGCCCGCAGATCCTCCGCGCGGCGTGCCAGGTCCTGTGCCGCCAGTGCCTGCTTCCGGTCCTCGCCGCCGCCGATGCAGACCAGGTCGACGGTACCCCAGTCCACCGCCTCGCCCACGCTGGCCAGGCGCACTGTGAGGTCGATCCCGCGCCAGCCGGCGCGGCGCACCAGCGCCAGCACATTGCCCCGGTCGCCATAGATGTTGAGGAGGTCGGGATAGAGGTGCAGGAGGGTCAGGCGCACGGCGGCAAGCCCCGCGCCCACCGCAGCGGCCTCCGCCTGGGGATTTCGAGCCGCGACAACTGTCGCGGCCATTTGGGCCTCTGCCCGTGCGGCCTGCCCGCCGTCCACCCCTGCAGGCGACCCGCACCCCTTCATGGCCAATGCCTCCACGTTCCCCCACCGCCGCCCTCTCCGTTGTGGGACCCGGGGCATGCCGGCCGGGGCGACAACCCCAGGCGTCACACCTCCCAGAACGGCTGCAGCCGCCCCTGGCGCACCAGCACCGCGCGCGCCTCCAACATGGCGCTGTATGTCGGCAGGATGTACACGCCCGACCCCGGCGCCGCCGCCCGCGCCGCCGCCGCCATAGCCGCCTCGGGTTCGGAGTGCACGGCCAGGCGCTTGGGCGCCACCCCGGCGTACTTGAGCCTCAGGGCCATGTCGGCCGCGCGGCGCCCGCCGGCGACAACGGCGGCAAAGCCCTCCTGCGCCGCGGCCAGGGCCTCGAAGTCCGCGTCCCAGATCCAGGAGACGTCGGTGCCGTCCGCATAGCGGTCGTTGAGGAGCAGCACCAGCGCCTTGCCGGGGACGGGGTCCGCACTCGCCGTGCGCAGCACCATGCTGCAGCCGGCCGGGTTCTTGACCAGGGCGAGGCAGGCCGGGTGGCCAGCCAGCTCCAGCCACTCCATGCGACCGAAGGCGTGGCGGAAAGCGCCCATCGCCCCGGCGACGTCGGCGGCGTCCGTGCCCAGCGCGAGCGCGGCGGCTGCGGCCGCCGCCGCGTTATAGACGTTGTAGAGGCCGGGGAGCGCCAGTGGAAAGGCGATCGTCCCGGCAGGGATGCGCAGGGTCACCTCGCCCGGCCGACCGGCCGCGCCGGGGGCCCAGCCGGTCGCCAGCACATCCGGCCGCGGGCGGGAGAAGCCGCAGCCGCCGCAGCGGTAGACGCCCAGATGGGCGTAGTAGCGAGGGCCATAGAGCAGCAGGGCGCCACAGCGGGGACAGCGGGGGGCGTCCGACGGACCGGCCCCGACCTCCCCGGCCGGCAGGACCGCGGGGTCGAGGCCGAAGTACACCTGCCGCAGGTGGTCGCGGCCGCCGATGGAGGCGGCCAGCGGGTCGTCGGCATTGACCACAGCGCGGGCACCGGCCGGCAGGGCGGCCAGGCCGCGGCCGACGAGGGCCACCGCCGTCTCCAGTTCGCCGTAGCGGTCGAGTTGGTCGCGGAAGAAGTTGGTGACCAGGGCCAGGCGTGGCCGGAGTTCGCGGCCGGCGAAGGGCATGGTCGCCTCATCGACCTCCAGCAGGGCGGCATCGGCGCCGCGCCCGACCCCGAGGAGCAGGGCGGTGGTGATGCCGGTGCGCAGGTTGGCGCCGCCGCGGTTATGGGCTAATCGCCAGCCGCGGCGGGCGAGGATGGCAGCCAGCATGGCGGAGGTCGTGGTCTTGCCGTTGGTGCCGCTGATGACACAGGCGCCGTGCGGCAAGCGCGAGGCGAGGCGGCCGGGCAGACGGGGGTCGAGCCGCAGGGCGACGCGGCCGGGCAGGGTGGTGGCGCCGCGGCCGAAGCGGCGCAGGACCACGGCGGTGAGGCGCCCGGCGACGAGGGCGAGGGCAGAGCGGCCGGGCAGGCGGGCACCGCCCGCCCGGCCGCTCCGCCGATCCGGTCCGGCGCAACCCTCCCGGTTCTGCGGATCCGGAGCGGCGCCGGCACCGGTAGGCATGGATGGGATTATAGCGCGGCGCGGGGGGGCAGGGCGGGACAGTGGGAGGGGGAAGGGCCCGCGGGACGACAAGAGCATGTGTTACTCATTTTGCTACCTCTTCCTCGTGAGCAGGATGGACGGGCGGCGGCGGACAGCCCAGCGTGAGGCGGGGCTGCGCACGGCTGAGGGAGCTCGCCTCCCAGGCGTGCACAACCCCCAGCTGGCGGAGCCGGCCTGGGATTATGCATGGTGCGAGAAGCGCAAGGCCCGAAGAACTTGGGCCGGGCTCATCGGCCGCTGGCCCTGACCCGGGGTTGGCCGCAGGCGTACGGGCCGCGGGCGGAAAGCGCGCGGGCCGTCCACTGCGCGCGGCCCTGGGCGGCCACCCAATTCAAGGCGCTCCTGACGGACATGGACCCGACTATGCGCAACTCAGCGTGCCGCTGCCGTGGGTGCCCTACGGCCTCGGCCTGGCGGAGATGGCCGCCCTCGGCAGCGGCATGGTCCTGGCCAAAGGGGAGGACACGTCCCGCCGCGCCACCTGCGGCGGGGGCAGAACGCGACCGATCCGACGGTCGGGCGGGAACACCATACCGGGCCGTCGCATCGCTCAGCCGGCGGCCGTGGGCGGTGCAGCGGTGGGCGCAGCGGCACCGCCGGTGACGTGCGTCCCGGTGGATTTGGCCCTGGGCGCCAGCGTCGCCGTCACCTGCTGCTCCAGGGCGGCGGGGGCCAGCCAGCCGTCGTGGCTCCAGCGGACCCTGCCACCGCTCACCAGCACAAGCCACGGGATATCGGCCACCCCGTAGGCATCGGCGACACGCCCGTTCGGGTCGACGGCGACCGGATAGCGCAGCGTGCCCTGCGCGACGGGCGCCAGGGCCAGCGCCGCGGCGAGCGAGGGCTCGGTGGGCTGCACGTCCACGGCGAGCAACGCCGGGAGGTGGCGCGCGCCCGCCGCCTGCGAATAGGCGTTGAGGGCCTGCAACTGCTCGGCCGCGCCGGACGCCCAGCTGTCGAAAAAGACCACCAGGTGCGGCGACGACGGTCCGAGGACGACGGGCGACCCGCCCGGTGCCAGCGCCGGGAGGCGGACGGTGTCTGCCGGGGAGGCCACGGGCGCGCCCAGCGCCAGGTTCGGCTTGGCCACCTGCGGATGCCCGGGCAGAACCGCCGAGATCGCCTGCGCCAGGGCGCCGGCCTCCAGGCCCGTGACCCCGTAGTCGGAACTGGTCAGAAAGAGGCGCGACTCCCCGCCCTGCGGATCGATGACGTAGACGGCCGGCGTGTGATCGATGTTGCCCTGAAGGATCTGGACGTCCACGCCGTACGCCTTCCACACCTGCCGCAGTTGCGGCAGGCTTCCGGTCAGGAAGAGCCAACGGTTCTCCATGCCGTGCGCCTGCGAGTAGGCCGCCACGTCGGCAACCGATGTGTGCTGCGGATTGGCGTTGATACCGACCAGTTGGACCTGGGAGGCCGCCGGCCCCAGCAGGTCGAGGGCCTCGACCATGGTCGCGCCGGTCAGGGGGCAGATGGTGGTGCACTCGTCGTCGTCGAAGGAGACCACCACCGCCCGGCCCTTGAACTGCGACAGCGAGACCGCCTTGCCGAACTGATCGGTGAGAGTGAAGTTCGGGGCGGGCCTGCCGCCCAACGGCGTGCCGGGGTCCAGAGACGCCAGTTCGCCTGAGGTGTAGGCGGAGGCGGGCGCGGTCGGCGTGCCGTGCGCACCGCACCCGGCCAGCAACAGACTCCCGATCGCGGCCGCGGCGGATGCGCCGCGGCGGGCATTGCTCAGTGACGCCGGCACAGGAGACACGACAGCCGCCCCCCCCGATATCCGCTTGCGCGGCTGATGCTTCCCTGGCACGGACCCGCGCACGCGGCGGCTCCGCCCGCGCCGACAGGTCGCGACCCCGCCCACCGTACCACAGGCCCGCGTACCGAGGCACGGGGCGCCCCGGTCATCCCTGCCGGCCTTCGACGCCGAGCGGCTATTCTCCTGACGTCATGCCCACGGGCCTGGCTCGGTACGCATTTCCGTCTCTTTGAAAAGCAAATCCTCGGGGTGCGGTGAGTCTGGGTCGGAGCCCTATCATTGCAACACCTCGGCGACCGCGCTGCGTCAATCCCCCTTTCCCTGGCGGCCCGCCGTCGCGCATGTAGCGCACGGCAGGCCGGGCGCATAGCGAGATGACTACAACCGCGGCCCGGCGGGCGGGCGTACCGTGCCGTGCCGTCTCCGCGACCCTGGGGGGGCCGCTCCATGCCCCGTTACGGTTTCGACTCGCTCTCGGACGCGCGCTTCATCTGGCGGCAGGCCGTGGGGGCTGCCGGACAAGCCCCGGACTTCTGGATCCGGTACATCGGCGGGGCCGGTGCGGTGACAGCCGCCGAAGTGGCGGCCCTGCACAGTCTGGGCGTGGCCGTGGGCCTGCTCTACAACGCCACCACGTCCACCCGGGTACAGGGAACCGCGGCGGACGGGGCCGCCGACGCCCGGCAGGCCATCGCCGCCGCGCAGGCCCTCGGCGCCCCCGCCAACGTGCGGTTGGGGCTTGATCTGGAGGCCGGTTGGCAGCCCTCGGCCGACTACGTGATCGGCTGGGCACGGGCGCAGGCCGCCGGGCCGTTCGCCGGGTCCGGTCTGGTCTACGGCGCACCGTATGATCCGGGCTTTCAGGGCGCCATGCAAGGCGCGCAGGAAGCCGGGGGTGCCGCGGCCGCTCTGGTGCTCTGGTCGGCGCAGCCGGAACCGGGACCGACGCCGGTCCCCGAATGGGGGCCCGCCACCTGCTGGAACTACCCGGTGGTCCTGTGGCAGTTCGCGGAGGCCGCGTTCGGCGGGATCGTCGACCTGGACCTGGCGGCAGACGGGTACTCCGGTCTCTGGGAGGTGCCCGTGCCCACCTTCAGCGATGTGCCGGAGGACGCCTGGTACACCCCGGATGTCTCCGCGGCCGTCGCGGCCGGCCTGATGCAGGGCGTCGGCGGGAATCGCTTCGCACCGGAGGCGGACGCGACGCGGGCCGACCTCGCCGCGGTCGGCGCCCGCATCGCCGAGCGGTGGGGATGGGCCGCGACGACTGTGCCCGTGCCCCCGTTCGGAGACGTGCCGGCGGACGCCTGGTACTCGCTCAGCGTGGACGAGGCCGTCGCGGCCGGCCTGATGCAGGGCGTCGGGGATGGACTGTTCGATCCAGAGGCCGCCGCCACCCGGGCGGACCTCGCCGCCGTCGCCGCGCGCATCGCGCTGCGGGCGGGCTGGGTCACCTCGAACGTGTCCGCGTCCGACTTCGGAGACGTGCCGGCGGACGCCTGGTACTCGCTCAGCGTGGACGAGGCCGTCGCGGCCGGCCTGATGCAGGGCGTCGGCGGCGGCAGGTTCGCGCCGGGCGCGGACGCGGTGCGGGCGGATCTCGCCGCGGTGGCGGCGCGGATCGCGGAAAGGGCGGGGTGGGTTGCCGCGATCACGGCGGCGGGGGCCAACGCGGGTGCGGCCGCCGCAGGCGCCACAGGGAGTGGAGTTGCTGCGGGGGGGACCAGGAGCCCCACATCGCCGGTCTCGGCAGCCCCTGCGGAGACTCCCGCCGGGACACGGCCGGCACGCCTCGGCCTGTGCCGGCTCAGCGGGCTCTGGCGGTGGATGCGGGAGCTATGGCCGCACGCATGAGGACAACTCAAGGGGACGGGCCAGGCGGGGTGGCCGCCGCCACAGTCCGCCGCCACCCCGTCACCCCCGTCACCTTGAGGGCCTCTGAACTCCGGCTCCCTCCTGGCCCGGCGGTACCGGTCACACCCCGAGCTCGCAGGCACGGCGGAGACCGCTGACCGGCTGTCGCCCACCTCGGCCCGCGCGCGGGCAGGGGCGGCCGGGCTCCGCCGGGTCCCTGGCCACCCCTGCTATAGGCCGGTTCAGATCACCGGCAGCTTGACCGCCTCTCCGCCCTCCTGGGACGAGCGCAACGCGCATTCCTGGAAGGCCACGGCCTCGACGAGTTCCTGCGGCGAGACGGGCGATGGACCTCCGGCGAGGACCCGGACGACGACCTCCAGCAGGTTGTGGTAGATCCAGGCCGTGCCGGCGGCCGTGGCCTTAACCCCCTTTTCCCCGTAGGCCACAAAACCATACCCGCGGGCGCTGGCGCGCAGGCCCCGCACGCCGCCCATGCGGCCGTCGGCCCAGGTCCCGAGGACATCGTCCGCGCCCTCAGTGGAAACGCAGCGCACCGTGCGGCAGCCCGGCCCCCCCATGAGCGTGTAGAGCATCTCCACCCCGTGCACGCCGTAGTGGAACAGACCGGGATTGCCGGGGTGCAGGGACGCCGGCGCCCAGGTCTGGGCGCCGAGCACGCGGCCCACCTCCAGGGACTGCACCTCGGGCGCAAAGCGCAGCGATGAGGCGGACAGCAGCGGGGCGCGCCCGCGGGCGGCCGCCTCCACCATGGCCGCGGCGTCGGCGACCGAGCAGGCGAAGGGCTTGTCGACGAAGACCGGCACCCCGGAGCGCAGGAGCGGAACAGCCAGCGCGGCGTGGGTGGACCCCTGCTGTGCCTCCAGCAGCACGGCGTCCACCTTCAGGTCCTCCGGGCGATCCACAATGTCGATCTCGTAGCCGCGCAGGGTTGCCACGAAGCCCGGCAGCCGGTCCGGCACGATCTCGGAGGTGCCCGGCCAGGCGGCCACGACGGAGGCCCCTTCAACCCATTGCTCGGCGGCGATGTCGCGGTGATTGAGGCGCTTGCTGAACTCCACGACATGGCTGGAGTCGCAGCCGAGGATCCCGAGGCGGAGACCGGACATGAGGTCTACCCCTTTCGCCGACGCGCCCGCCACAGCGGTTGCCGTCCACCGCATCGTACGCCGAGGCGCGCGCGACCCCTGCGCGACGGCGCGGACCCGGCGCAGACCGTTTCGGCGCCAGCCCGGCGCCAATTCCGCCCGCGGGCTCGTCCCAATATATGCGCCGGAACACCGGGCGCAGTCCCGCGGAGGACGGTGGCGTTGTTGAGGGACGCGCGGAAGAATCGCCGCGCCGGCAGGTGCACGGGCGGTGGGTGCGGGTGTGGTTGCGGGGGCAGGGCGCGGCGAAGCCCGCCGCTGCCCGCCGCAATGCCCGTCGACGCATTATGCCGCTCGATGGCGCCAGTGTGTGATCGCCGGCCCCCGCGCCCCGCCGTAGTATCCGGCCCGCGCCCGCCGCAGGACCGCTGGCGGCACTGGGCTGGCCAGGCCGTCCGGGATTGGGCCGCGACGTCGTCGCGGCTTTCTCCCGTGCCGGCCCCTGCCGCCCGTGGGATGCCTCCGCCTCGCGCTGGTGCCGGAGACGGCGGGATCGACGCACCCGGCAGGCGGAGATCGTCGGACGGCGAAAGGACGGGGGTCGAGCGGGCGGGCGCGCCGACGGCGGACAGTGGCGGTCGGAACCACTGGGCGAAGGGGCGATGCGCGTGGCCGGGTGCGTGGGCGCGGGGTGGTGACGGGGGGTGCGGCCGTCGGCCGGCGGGGCCGCATCCGCGCTGCCGGACGGCAGGCCCTGCAGCAGTTGGGGGACGCGCCGCTGGCGGAGCCGGCGCGCCTGGTGGGTCTGGCGGTGCTGGTGGGCGTAGTCGGAGGCCTCGGCGCCCTTGTCTTCCGCTGGTTGATCCACGTCTTCCGTATGTTTTTCATCGGCTTCCTGCTCGGACCCGGCGCCGGGTGGCCGCCGGCCGTGCAGGCGGATCTGCGCTTCCTCGCGCCGGTCCTCGGCCTGCTGCTGGTCGGTGTCATCACCACCTACCTCGCCTCGGAGGTCAAGGGCCATGGGGTGCCTCAGATCCTGGAGGCCCTGGCCCTGCGTGGCGGGCGGATCCGTCCGCGGGTGGCGCTGTTCGGCATCCTCGCCCCGGCCATCACCATCGGTGCCGAGGGCTCTGTCGGGCGCGAAGGGCCCATCGCGCTGATTGGGGCGGCGTTCGGCTCGCTCATCGGCCAGATCCTCCGTCTGGCGGATCAGCAGACGTCGCTCCTGGTCGCCTGCGGCGCCGCCGCGGGCATCGGCGCCACGTTCAACGCGCCGGTCGCCGGCGCGCTGTTCGGCCTGGAGATCGTCCTCGGCAGCTACGCCATGGGCGCGCTCGTCCCGTGCTTCGTCGCCTCCGTCACCGGCGTCACCCTGTTCGACTGGATCCACGGCTCCCAGCCGGTGCTACCGACCCCGTCCTTCCAGTTCGTCCACCCCTTCGGCGTGGTGTTCATGCTGCCCCTGGGCCTGCTCGCCGGGGGGGTTGCCCTCGCATATACACGCGGCCTGAACCTGGTCGAGGATCTCCACGAGCGCCTGCGCTGGGGTTTCGCCGGCAAGGCCGTTGTCGGCGGCCTGGCCGTGGGGCTGGTGGGCTTCGCGCTGCCCCAGGTGCTCGGCGTGGGCTATGCCCCCATGGAGGCGGCCGCGGCGGGCCGGGTGGTCGTTGGAACTCTTGTTCTTCTTTTGATCGGCAAGTACGTCGCGACCTTGCTCACCATCGGCTCCGGCGGCTCCGGCGGGGTCTTCGCGCCCAGCCTCTACCTGGGGGTCATGCTGGGCGGGGCATACGGCGGCCTGCTCCACGGCTGGCTCCCCGGATACACCTCCCCCGCGCCCCTTTACGCCGTCGCCGGCATGGGGGCGGTGTTCGCCGCCGCGGCCCAGGCACCGCTGACGGCGGCGACGATCATCCTGGAGATGACCGGGGACTATCGCCTGGTGACCGGGGTCATGGCCGCCTGCGCCGTCAGCTACCTCTTCTACGGCTCCCTGGCCCGCGACTCCATGTATACCGTCCGCCTGACGCGGCGGGGGATCCAGATCCTGCGCGGCGCCGAGGTGCGCCCGCTGCAGCGCGTATCGGTGGAGGCAGCCATGGACCGCCAGGTAATGCGGCTCGACCTTCGAGACAGCGCCGAGCACGCCTACCAGGAACTCGCGGCACGCGGGGCACGCGGCGCGCTGGTACTCGACGAGGCGGGCGGCCTTTGGGGGGTGCTGGACGGGGAGCAGGCTGTCGGCGCCGCTGGCTCGGCGCGGGACGCGCGCACGGTCGGGGAACTGGCCCGGCGCGACGTGCCGGTGCTCACACCGGAGTCCTCGCTGGATGACGCCATGCGTCGCTTCGGTATCCTCAACACCAACCTGATCCCGGTGGTGGCGGACAAGCAGGCGACCCAGATACTGGGTGCCGTCACCCAGGAGGCGGTGCTGAAAGCCTATTACCGCCACACGGTACTGACGATGGAACTGCAGAGCCGGCTGGACCTCGTGCCCAAGGAGCGGCACCGGCAGGAGGGGCGATTCCGGGAGATCACCCTGCCCCTGACCTGGTCGCCGGGCCGGGGGGTACGCGTCGCGGTGATCGGCGCCAACCTCCCCCGCGGCGTCGTCCTGGTCGCCGTGACCCGCGGCGAGGACGAGATCGTCGTCCGCGGCGAGACGGAACTGCGGGGCGGCGACCGCGTGCTGCTGTACGCGGCGGAGGAGGGGCACCTGACGGCCGCCGAACGCATCCTCCAGCAGGGGCCCTCCATGCCCAGGCGCGGTCGGGGAACATTTGAGACCATCGTTGTGGGGTGGAAGCCGAACACCGAGGTGCCCGTGCGGAACCTGGGACTCCCACGGGACGTGCTGCTGGTGTCGCTGGTGCGGGGAGAGACGACGCTGGTCCCCACCGGCTCCACCAAGCTTGTTCCCGGGGACGTGGTGGTCCTCTACGCCACGGACACGGAGCGGCTGGCCGCGGCCGTGCACCTGCTGGCGGAGGGCCCGGCCGGACCGGCGCCCGGGCCGGAGGCGGCGTCGCCGTAGGGGTCCATGGCGGTGACGGGGCACCGACGGGCGCCGCAACGCGCTTGGACCGCACAGTCCCACGCATGCCGGCGGCCCCTTTCCGGCCTGATCGCTGTCGTGGGCGCGGTTTTTGCATCCGCCCGCTGGCGGCGTTTCCCGCCCTCGCCAGCTTGCACCGACCGCCAAGCGGTCACTCTTGGGGACACGAGGCAATGCAGTCGTTGCCCCCCTATAAACACCGCTGCCCGCAGCGACCAGCCAAACGTGCCGTTTGCGCTTGCCGAGCAGCGGAACATCGCGGTCACGCCCCCCGGGCGAACATGCCGGCGATCCGCGCGTCTTCGGTCCGCAGCGCGCTGCGCTGCTCGGCGAAACTGGGAGAGGTCGCTTGGCCGCCGACCTGCTCGAGGGCGTCGATCTGTTCGGCGATCCCCTGCAGCCCCGGCGTAACCGCGACCTTGCGCGCAGCGATCGCCGCCAAACCGGTCGCGATCTGGGTGCGTGCCCCCACCGGGTCGTAGGTGTAAAACGGAGCGGGAATCCCATAGCCCTGTTGGGCCGCCTCCCGGTAGTATTTCAAGGCGATGCCGCGCAGCGGCGGGGCGGCGGCCACGATCGCCGCCTCCCAATCACCCCAGAGGCTGTTCAACGACGGCTCGAGTAAGGCGGTCTTGATGATGAAGCGCTGCCATTCCGGTTCTGCCGCCAGCCAGCGCAGAAGGGTCCATGCTTGATCCGGGTAGCGGCTGGCCCGGTTCAGGGCCCAGAAGTCCTTGTTGGTGTATGTGTAACGACCGTGCGGGAACTGCGGCAGGGGCAGGAGGTTCCATTTGACCTTGGTGCCGAGCCGGGTGGCCTCCTGGAAGACATCCCAGCCACCGACGGCTGAAAAGACTGCGCTGCCGTCGACCAGTGGCGTAACGTCCCGGCGGTAGGTGATCACCTCGGCGAAGAGCAGGTCGTAGAACCATTGGACCGCCTGGATACACGCAGGTGAGGCGAGGAGGCAGTGTGTGCCGCTCGCGTCCATCTCTGTACCGCCGAATCCGCGCAACAGATACTCCCAGCCGTCGTACCACTGCAGGCAGGCCCCGTAGCGGCGCGTACCTCCAGCGTGATTCGCGCAGGCCTGCCACAGGTGCGCCGCCTCTTGGTAGGTCCAGTCGGGGGAAGGATAGCTGAGCCCCAGCGTGTCGAGGATATCCTGGCGGTAACCCAACACCTGTGGTCCGTCATACATAGGCAAGCCAAGTTGTCTGCCGGCCGAGCGCAGAACGGCGACGTGACCCTGTGACCACAGGCTTGTAGCGATGTTGTCCTGGCGCAGCAGGTTATCCAGCGGTGCCAGGATGTCGGCGTCACGCATCGCGGCGAAGCTGACGCAGCACTCGCCGATAACGTCGGGGTAATTCGAGCCGCCAAGGGATGCGGTGATGATCTGCGCCGACTTGCCGCAACAGATACCCCAGGGGACGGCCCGCACGCCCTTGGTACGTGCATTGAAGGTTTGGTCGAGATACTGCTGCACCAGGGCCGTGGTGGTGGCGTTCCACGCCGCCCCATTTGCCCAGTGAAACTGGAAGGTGAGGACCAGCGGCCCCCCGCGCGCGGCCGGACGCGCCGATGTCTGGCCGGCACACCCGGCGAGCACGGGCAGCGCAGCGAGCACGGCACCTGCACTCCTGGCCAGGACTTCGCGCCGGCGCCAGGTGCGCCCGCCCCTCCACCAACCGCCTGCCGCCGACCGGAGTCGCGAAAAACGCGGGTGTTTACGGATGCCGGCGCATGGTCCGATGTTCATATGCCTTCCGCCTTTTTGGTAATGATCGGGCCACGTCCCCACCGCACCCCATGTTGACCAGTGCACGGGCATCTGGAGAGTCTGGCCAGAGGCCTTTGTCCAGTTCCGTCCGCGAGATCGGCCCGTCGCGGGACTGGGCCACAAAGACCAACAGCGATTGCAGCCGCAGGGAAATGCCCGCGATGGCGGAGTCGACAACCCCACACGCATCAGGGCTGCCTGAGGGCGCCGTTGGCCGTTCCCGCTCCACGTCCGCGGCGTCCAGGGCCTCACCCACTTCGACCATGAGAAATCACTTCCAGGCCCGCCCTATCGGCGCCATCCGGGCCTGACGCATCAGGCCCAAACAAGGGGGGCACGAGCAAGCGGGAGCCATGGCACCCGATTGCTCGTTGCGGCGTGAACTCCTGCCACTGCATCCAGGATCACAGGGCTCAGGAGGTCATCACCCCCAAGCGTGGGACCTGGGCGAGGCGCGACTCCTGACAAACGCTCCGCGTGGACAGACCGCACCCGCCCGCGGGCCCGCGACGTGGAACCTATCAGCCCGGCCACCCTCCTCTGAACCGCACCCGTGCCCCGGCCATCGCTCCACAACGCCTGCCGCCAGCAGCCGATCAGGGTGTCATCGGGAGCGGTCGCACCGGCCGCGCGTCCCTCAGCTGCGTCTGGCCGGCACTCCGGGATGCCGCCGCCAAGGCGTGCTCCGCACCCTCAAGCCGCGCTCCCCGTCGCTGTTGCCTGACCCGGTCCGAACCACGACTCCGGCGGCTCCGCAGATCTGCGACAGCCGCCGCCATGGCTGCGCCATGAGATGCCGTGCCTTCCAAGAAACCCCTATCGCTGTCGGGTCGGTAATCCGTCACCGTACCCGCACCCAACGACCGGCGGGCCCCGGCGCGGGGCGTCCGCGTCCACGGGGCAGACCGCCGGCTCCGCGGGGAAAACCGTACACCCCGACGGAGGTGTGCCTGCCGCCCGTCCCGAAGGGCGAATTGCTTCCATTGCGCCGACGGGGGGGTCCGTTCATGCTGGAGCGTGGCGCCAGGGTCCTGATCATCGGCGGCACCCGGTACATCGGCCGGCACACCTGCATCGCGGCCCTCGTCGCCGGGGCGCGCTTGACGTTGCTCAACCGCGGCCAGGCACCGTTCGGCTGGCTCGCCGAACACCCGGAGGTCGACCGGCTCCAGGGCGACCGCCACGACCCCGCCGCGTTGGAAGCCGCCTTTTCGCGTGACTACGACGTCGTTTACGACATGATCGCCTACCGCCCCGACGACATCCGCCCGCTGCTGCACACCTATGCCGACCGCATCGGCCACCTGGTCGTCTGCAGCACTACCAGCGTCTACGGGCCGGCGCTCTACCAGCCCATCGACGAGGCACACCCCAGGGGGCCGCACCCGGCCTGGGGTGACTACAACCGAGGCAAGAACGCGGTCGAGGACCTGCTGGCGACCACGGACCGCGTCCGGACCACGGTGTTGCGGCCGCAATGGGTGTTCGGGCCGCACGACTACCAGCGCCTGGCCACGTTCTATCTTGTGCGGCTGGCGGCCGGCCTGCCGATCTGGCTCCCCCACGCGGGGATCGCGCAACTCAACTGGACCTATGCGCCCGACCTCGCGTCCGCCTTCCTCTTGGTCACGAGCCTCCCCGAGGCGGCGGGCCGGGCCTACAACGTGGCGTGCGACGAGACGCTGACCACGATCGACTTCATCCGGCTCTGCGCCCAGGTGCTGGGGGTCGCCGCGGACATCCGGCACTACCGACCTGAGGACCTGCCCGGCGAACTGCGTGGGCAGAGGATCGGCCCGGTGCGCAACCTGCCGCTGGCGTGCAGCTCCCTTGCGCTCAAGGCCCTCTGCGACTTCCGGCCGACGCCGATGGCGGAAGCGCTGGTGCGTACGGTGGACTGGCTGCGCGGGAGCGGGGCCTTCGACGCCAACCAACTGACGCCGGTCGAGGAGTACCTGAACGCGCAGGGATGAGCGTGTCCGCCCGACCAGATGCCGCACCTGGCGCCCGGCCGCCACCTGAGTCTTGGTCCGGCCGCCGAGGTTGCGGCCTGCGCCGACTCGACCATGGTCACTCAGGCTTTCCGCGCCGCTCGGCGCCTCGGTCACCAAGCCCCACTGACCCGGCCCCCGGGTGAACGCCGCGACGGCCCACCGCGCCAGGGGTGCAGCGGACATCCTTTTCGTTCAGCCGGAAGTGCACCGCGCAGAATAGACGACCGGTCGCCGCGTTCCGGCCGCGCCAGCGCCACAGCAGCAGCCGCAGGCCAGGGAGTGCCGGAATCGGCCGCCACCATGGTGGCGGCACCACTCCCCCGCCTGCCGCTGCTGCTATCCCTGGCGCCCCGGCACGCCCGGAGAGGTCATCGCCTCCGGGTCGAGGATGTCCTGCAACTGTGCCTGCGTCAGCAAGCCCCGCTCCAGCGCGAGTTCGGCGATGCCGCGCCCTGTCCGGAGCATCTCCTTGGTGAGGGCCGCCGCGGCCTCGTAGCCGATGGTCGGCGCCAGCGCGGTCGAGAGCGCGGCGCTGCGCTCCAGCCAGTAGCGGCAACGCTCGGCGTCTGCGCGGATGCCCGCGAGGCAGCGCTCGGTGAATGCGGCCACGCCGCCGTCCATGATGGTGAGCATCCATGCCAGGTTGTGCGCGATGACCGGCATCATCACGTTCAGCTCGAGCTGGCCCGCCTCGCCCGCCAGGGCGATGGTCTGGTCGTGGCCGAACACCTGGTAGCAGACCATGTTCAGCATCTCGCAGAGGACCGGGTTCACCTTGCCCGGCATGATCGAACTGCCTGGCTGCACGGCGGGGAGCTCGATCTCGCCGAGGCCCGTGCGGGGACCAGAAGCCAGGAGGCGCAGGTCGTTGCTGATCTTGTTCAGGTCCCCGGCCAGCGCGCGGCAGGCACCGGAGAGGCCGACCACATCACCCATGGACTGCATGGCCTGACGCAGGTCGGAGGCCGGCCGCAGGGGGTGGCCCGTTGCGGCGCCCAAGTGGCGGGCGACGGCCGGAATGTAAGCCGGATCGGCGTTGAGGCCGGTGCCGACGGCGGTGCCCCCCAATCCGATTTCACGCAATGCCTCCAGGGCCTGGGCGATGCGGCGCGCCCCGCGCTCGACCGTGCGGGCGTATGCGGCGAACTCCTGACCCAGGCGGATGGGCACGGCGTCCTGGAGGTGGGTGCGTCCGGTCTTCAGGATGCCGTCGAACTCGTTCGCCCTGTCCTGAAAGGTGTTGGCGCAGCGGGTCAGGGTCCGCAGCAGGCGGGTGCCCAGGTCGAGGCCAATCAGGCGCAGGGCGGTGGGGATGGTGTCGTTGGTGGACTGCGCCATGTTGACGTGGTCGTTGGGATGGACGCGCCGGTAGTCACCGCGCCGGCCGCCCAGAATTTCCACGGCACGGTTGGCCAACACCTCATTGGTGTTCATGTTGTGGGAAGTGCCGGCGCCGGCCTGATAGGGGTCGACCACCCACTGGCCGGAGAGGTCGGGCACGCCGGGGTGCTGCGGGCCAGGGACGGACTGGAGTGGCGCGGGCGGGATCTGGGCCAGGACCTCTTCCGCGGCGCGCACGATCGCCTCCCCAACGTCGCGGGGTAGGCGCCCGGTTTCCATGTTGGCGAGCGCTGCGGCGCGCTTGATCTGCACCATGGCGCGGACGAAGGCGGGGTGGGGCAGCAGGCCGCTGACGGGGAAGTTCTGCACGGCGCGGGCGGTCTGGGGCCCCCAGTACGCGGCGGACGGCACGGGGACCTCGCCCAGAGAGTCGCGCTCCATGCGGACGGCGGAAATCCCGGCGGCGGGCAAGCTGGCCCCCGGGCCGGCGGGAACGTCAGGCACGCGGCCACTCTCCTCAGGGGATGCGGTATTGACCGAACGTAAGCAACAGCCGAAATCCAGACGACGGATCCGGGGCGGACGGGCCGCCGGCTTCTAGGTTGCCGCTGCAAAAGTCCGCTTTTGCGAGGCCACTGCTCCGCTAGCCCTTGTCCCGCAAGGGTGCACCATTCGCGGCCGGTGCGGAAACCGACTCTTGCGGCCCCGTCCTAGCCTACCACGGGAGCGGGCACGGGCACGACCACGCTCAGGTGGCGCCCCGGCGGTCACGGTCCTGCACTGGGAAGATCTATCTGCCCGTCTGAGATGCCGGGCCGATCCGCTGCCAACCAGTCGCGCCACTGAGGATCGGCGATGGCGGTGCTCCGCGCCATTGCGGCAAGCGTGTTCAGCCGCCCGTCCGTCCAGGGGGACCGGAGCGTCCCGCCCTGCGCCGCCAACGCCGCGTCAGGCGTCGAACCGGGTCCCAGTCGCGGTCGGCCACGCGCTCCTTGAGCGGGATGATGGCGTTGTCGGTGATGCGGATCGCTTCCGGACAGACCTCCTGGCAGCACCGGGTGACATTGCACAGGCCAATTCCGGACTCCGCAACCAGGAAGTCGATTCTGTCGCCCACATCCAGCGGGTGCATCTCGGACTCGGCGATCTTGGCCACAAAGCGCGGGCCGACATACTGCCCCTGCCCGCCGTGCTCCCGCAATACGTGACAGACGTCCTGGCAGAGCCAGCATTCGATGCAACGGTGGAATTCCTGACTACGCCCGACATCCCTGGCCTGCATGTTGAGTGGCGCGGGCAGAGCGGTGGCGGGCGGCGGTATCCTTTGGGCCACACGGTAGTTCCACGACACATCCGTGACCAGGTCACGCACCAAGGGAAAGGTGTGCAGGGGACGTACGTGCAGAACACGCCCGCGGTAAGCGTCCAATCTGGTCTTGCACATCAATTTGGGGCGGCCATCGATCTCGGCGGCGCAGGAACCGCAGCGCGCCGCCTTGCAGTTCCAGCGCACGGCCAGATCAGGAACGAGCTGCGCTTGGATCCACCTGATGGCATCCAGCACCACCATGCCCGGGGCGAGCGGCACCCGGTATTCGTGCTCCGCGCCATCCCTCGGCTCGCCACGGAAGACGCTGAGGACCATCTCCGCCGACATCGGCTCACCTCCCACCGCCTGCCGCCCCTGGGGCGGAGGCTCCGGGCGCGATAGCGGAGTCGAACAGCCGCCGGAGTTCGGGCGGCATTTCCGGTACGGGCGCTAGCGCGATGCACATGGCCCCCCGGGCGAGCCGGGCGGTAAAATTTACCCCGCCCAGCGCTGGATCCTGCTGCGGGTGGTCCGTGCGCCAGTGGTTGCCGCGGCTCTCCTGGCGCGCGAGGGCGCTGCGTACGATCGCCTCGCACAGAACGAGCATCGCACGCAGGTCCATCACGGCGTGCCAGCCCGGATTGTAGCGGCGGGACCCCCCCACCCCTGCGCCCTTGGTCCGCTGTGCAAGTTCCAGGATCCGTGTGAGTCCGCGCTCCAGCCCGTGCCCGCTGCGGGCGATCCCGGCATGCTCGTCCATCACTTGCTGCAGCTCGCCTTGCAACGCATGCGGGTTCTCCCCTGCGGTCCGTCCCAGTGGCTCCAGAACCTGCCGGGCCGCTTCCGCCACCTCTGCGGGATCGGCGCGCGGCACTGCGGCAAGCCCCTGGAGATACGCCTGTGCCGCCTCGCCAGCCCGTTTGCCGAAGACCAGCAGATCGGCGAGGGAGTTGCAGATTGCCAAGCACGAAAGGGAACTTCGTTTCCCCCGCGTAACCGCGCCGCCGTTCCGGCACGGCGCACGCCGGCGGATCCCAAAAGACGCCGCGATAATACTCCTTGCGGTAGTAATAGCAGGTGGAGCGAAACAGAAGCGGCACCCAGATCACGTACAGCGCGGGTCGGAGGTGAATCCCGAGCGCGGTCACAGCCGGAGAGAAGAACGGGGAGAGATAGTTCTGGTAGCGTCCACTGTTGTGGGCCAGCACCTCCCACACCGAATACCCGGCGAAAGCGCCCAGCACAACCGTGGTCGCCGCCCCCTCGGCCCACCAAGGCAGCCAGGACCGCGCCCGCGGGATCACCACACACGACTCCCCCCCGCAGGGTTCGAGTGCAACCAAACCGGCATGGCCGGTCTGGGCCGAAGGAGGAGCGGTTTGCGCCGTGCTTCCCGTAGCACGCGCGGCCTGGGCGGGCTGTCCGCCATCATGGCGGGACACCCTGGGCGGCCCCCTCCGGGGTCTTGCAGCCCAAGCCCTGAGCGAAACACGCGGACCATACTCGGAGTGAACTGACTCCGGGGAGCCGCGTGGGGCGCGGCGCTCGTAAATGCGCATCGCGCCCCGGATGTGGACTTGCCGACCAGCGGAGCGGGCCCTCACCGGCCCGAAGGCCATCGGGCGCTGCACCGAGGCTCTCGCGCCGCCACTGGCGGCAGATCGGCCCACCATCTCAGACGGGCAGATCCGCGCCGCCGCGTCCCGCGTGGCGTGCTCAGAGCCGGATGGCCGGCAGCGCCGTGCCCGCGGCCAACCCGAGGACGTAGAGCCAGCCGAAAACCCGGTTGTGGATAAGGCACACTCGGTGGTACCAGAGCGGCCAGCCGACGTATCCCGGCGGCGGCGAGGCAGGGCGGGGGCGCTGCATCAGCGACGCCGCACGCACAGCGCTGGGCAGGGCCAGAGCGACGACCGCGGAGAAAGGCGCCAGAACCCCGCGGAGGATCAGCGCCGCCGTTGCGACATACATCGCGACCAGCACGGCCCGGTTCAGAGCCCGCGCTCGCCCTTCCCCCACAAGTACGGGCAGAGTACGGTTGCCGTGCCCCGCGTCGAAGTCCAGCTGATCGATGTGCTTGCCTACGAGGATGGACGCCACCCCGAGTCCATAGGGCACTGCCGCCAGGAAGGCCGCGGCGGAGATCCGCCCCGCGATCATCGCATAGCCCCCGCCGACCATCAGCGGACCCCAGACAACGAACGCGGCGGCTTCCCCGAGACCGATCGCCTTCAGCGGAACGGGGGCGGCGTCGTAGAGCAACAGCAGTGCCAGCCCCACACCCGCGAACCCAACGGCCGGCCAGCCCCTTGTGGCGACGAAGAACGCCGTGATGGCCGCCGCGATGCCGACCAGGATCACTATCCCCGTCAACAGCGTACGCCGGTCCAGCGCCCCGCCGGCCAGCGGGTGCACGGTGTAGCGCATGCGCGGCGAGCCGGCGGTGTCATGTCCACGCCGGTACCCAAAGTAGTCGTTGGACAGGTTGCTGATCATGTGGAGGGTCACAAAGCCGAGCAGGACCAGGAGGAACGCCAGCACGTGGAAGGCATGCTCCCTCGCCGCCAGGAGTCCGGCGATCACGGCCGCTTGTGCCGAGATGATCAGGATGACGCTCCTGGCGGAGTATAGGAACCTCGACACCGGATCGAGCCGGGCCAACTCCTCGGTCTCTGGTCGGTAGAAGCCGGCGAATGCCCCTGCCCACAGCACCAAGTGAGGACGCAGGTAGCCAAACGGCGCCGCGACCGGTCGCTCGGTCATCCAAGCCACCTCCACCCCAGGCGGATCTGAGTCGCTTTGGAGCCGCCATGAAACAACTTTTCCTCGGGCGGGGCGCGCGGGAGTCGTGACGCCAGGCGTCGCGACTGTGCGACCGACAGTCACAGGGTTGTGCCTGTTGATCTCGCGGGATGTGACCCCGGATCGCGGCGATACAACTCCAGCAAATCATGCGGAGCGGGTGCCCACTTGATAAGCCGGCCCACCTTGTTCGATGGCGGCTCCTTACCCGCCCAAGCGCCGTGATCCGGGCTCCGGCCCGGTCGGATGCCTGCCCGGAACGGCTCGGCCCCGGCTGAATGTCGCCGCCAGTCCGCCAACTGCGAGGAGTACCACCTGAATGCTCAAAGGTCCCTCGCCCATTGGTGCCTTACTGATAGATCACCAAGCTGGGCGGGGGTTGCAGGGCGACGACCTCCGTCGGCGTCATCAGGCCGGTGTCGTACTTGTAGAAGAGTTTGATGCCGCCGTAGCGCACAGGCGGAATGGGTTGGTCGGCGATGTACCTGCGGTAGTTGTTCTTCTTCAGGGCCTGCCCGCCGAAACCGTCGGTGTCCATGACGAACTGCACCCCGGGCTGCACGCGGATGCCCCGCCAGTCGGGCACCATGCCTGGCGTGAACTGGTGGACGATCACGATCTTGGGCGGCAGATGCAAGCGAGAGACAAGGTCGGACATCTGCGCGATCGCCCAGTTGATTTCCGCGGCCGACATCGTGCCGATCCACTTGCCCGGGATCTCGCCCGGCGGCATGTCAAACTCGGGATCCAGCGCCAACTCGACGTCGGGCTGGGCCAGATAGGGCAGGAAGTAGGGCAATTCCTGGGCCACGGTACTGCGCCCAACCTGGATCTCCAGGATGAGCAGTGCGTGATACTGCCGCGCGAGCGTCAATTCTTGGTTGAGCAGGCTGTAAGGCATGCGCCGCCGATAGGCGCCGTGTGGCCCCGGCGAGGCCTGGGCGACGTCCGCCACCAGATCGATGGCCGGCAGTGCCGGCTGCGCCGGGTCGACCCGGGTATAGGCCGCGGCCTGCGCGAGCAGACGCGCCATGTCCTGGGCCGCCGGGTACCAACCCAACACCCCCATCGCCGGGCTGAGCGGGTTACCGTAGTAGGCCACAATCCGGCGGCGCGGCAACCAACCGCCGGGTGGAGGCAACATCGGCGAGGGCGTGCCCGAGGGCAGTTGGACCTGGTCCGCCGCCAGTTCCGGTTCCAGGGACGCCTCCAGGCTGGTCAGCGCCCCCGGGCTCATGGCTTGGAAGGTCGAGGGGGCCATGATGGTCGGGTATGGCGCAGCGGGGTTTGCCGGCTCCACCGCCGCAGCGGGCGGATGCGCGGCCACCGCGCCAGCGGAGCCAGCAGGCCCGAATCGGCCGCACCCGACAAGAAGGAGCGCGAGCGCGGCGACGGCCGCCACCCGGGGCCGCCCAAAGCCCGTGCTGCACCGGACGCTGCGGAGCGCGCCTCCCGGCGCCGGATGTGGCACCCGTGCCACCTTGGCGCTCTCCGTCACGCCACAAGCCTCCCCGATACCGTCTCCGGGACGACGTTTCGGGACACGCCAGCGATTTCCCGCTCTCGGGGCCACACCGGCAGGGAGGCGTCGTTCCGGTGAGAGAGCTTCGGCGGCAAGGTCGAGCCGACAGCTGCCGGTCGATACCGCACCCGGTGGACGGCGGACCCACAATCGCCTGCCGCGCAATGGCTTCCGCCGCAGGCCCGCATGGCCCCCTGGCGGCCCGCTGCCCTTGGCGCGGACCTACGCCGCAATTTCGCGCCGCACCCGCAATCTCCTGTGGCCCAAGGTGTTCATCGAGAAGGGCACGCTCGTGGCCACGCGGGCGCTCCCAGGTCCGATCGGCCGCCGGGGCAACCGCTGCCCACCGGGCCGCCGCTCCGGTCCGGCGCCTGCCGGCCCAGGCGGGCAAACCGCGGAATTCACCCGACCACTCCGGGCCCGGCGCTGTTGTATCATGCATGGAGCGTTCCCAGCGGGAACAGACAGCGGGTTGCGGCGCGTGTGGCGGCGAAAGGGGGTTCGGGGGCCGTGCTCGTTCTGGTCGCGTTCGGTGCGGGACTGCTGTCCTTTTTTTCGCCGTGCGTATGGCCCCTCTACCCTGCCTACATCGGCCAGGTGGCCACTTCCGACCAGAGCCAGGCGATCCGTGGCGCCCTGCTGTTCACGCTGGGCTTCGCCGCCGTCTTCGTCGCCCTCGGCGCGTCGGCAAGCGCCATCGGCCGGTGGCTCACCGCTTACCACCTGCCCCTGCAGAAGGTGAGCGGCACCCTGATCTTCGCGCTCGGGCTGACCCTGGCGGGTCTTTTGCCCGAACGGCTACTCGGCAACCCGCGCGCCGTCGCATACCGGCCCCAGTCCGCGGGACCGTGGGCCACGGCGTTGCTTGGAGCGGCCTTCGCCTTCGGCTGGACGCCCTGCGTCGGACCGGTGCTGGCCGCGATCCTGCTGCTGGCCGGCAGCGCCGCCCACGTGCTCACCGGGACCGTGCTGCTTTGCGCCTACACGCTGGGCTTCGCGCTGCCGTTTCTCGGCTTTGCGGTCCTGGTCGCGCGCGGCCAGCGAGTGCTGCCCGGCATCGGCCGCTTCCTGCCCCTGCTGCGCCGCGGCGGGGGCGTCCTGCTGGCCGGGCTCGGCGTGCTGGTCTTCACCGGCACACTGTCCTCAATCTCCACCTACCTGTACAGCCGGCTGTGAAGACGGGGCGCCGCCGGCACGGCAACCGCGGCGGACCGGTTACGGCAGCGTGTTCGGCCGCGGCGATCCAGACGTGGACACGGCCATCCGAGACCCGACCGCAGGTGCAACCCAGTGGGGGAACGACCTGCGGGAGAACCGGTCGGCGCGTCAGCGGCCGCCGCTCCCGCTGCGAAAGCCCGCCAATCCTCGGCAGGTGCTGTCCGTACCCTTCCGAAAGGCGACCCCGCGTGTCGCGGTCCGGGGAGCGTCAGCCCGCCTGGCCGCAGGCGGCGGTGCTGAGGAGGGATCCGACGTTGGCAGAGCAGAGGGACGTGCGCATCGGCATCATCGGCTCCGGAGGAATCGCGGGGGCCCATGCGGAGCGGTACAAGAAGATCCCGGGGGTTCGGCTCGCCGCCTGCGCGGACGTGATCCCCGGCCGCGCCGAGCAGTTCATCTCCCGCTTGGGCCTGCAGGGCGCGCGGGCCTTCACCGACACGGCGGAGATGCTGAAGGAGGACCTTGACGGCGTCAGCATCTGCACCTTCAACGCCGCGCACTACCAGCCGACGATCCAGGCCCTGGAGGCCGGCAAGCACGTCCTGCTGGAGAAGCCGATGGCGGTGTCACTGGAGCAGGGCGTGGACATGGTGCGGACGAGCCGGCGCATGGGCAAGATGCTGTCGATCGGCTTCCAGTCGCGCTACGACGCCCCGGTCCGGGTCGCGCGGCGCATCGTGGCCGCGGGGACCCTCGGCCGGATCTACTACGCCGAAACGGGCGGCGGTCGGCGCAAGGGCATCCCGGGCGGCACGTTCGTGCGCAGGGAGAGCGCCGTCGGCGGGGCGATCCTGGACATCGGTTGCTACTCGATCGACACGGCGATGCACATCCTCGGCAACCCGCGCCCGCTCACGGTGTCCGCCTACACCTCCGACTGCTTCGGCAAGTCCCCGGTGTACAGCAAGCAGGCCTGGGGCGGGAACATGAAGCCGGAGGAATTCACCGTCGAGGACTTCGGCATGGCGATGGTGCGGCTGGAGGGCGACGCGGTTCTGGTCTTCAAGATCGCGTGGGCGATGCACGCCAACACGCTCGGCGCCACCTTCTTCCTCGGCACCGAGGGTGGGCTGAACATGGACGAGATGCGGCTGTACCACGACGAGTTCGGCAGGGGCGTGCAGACCGAGCTCGGGCGGCCCGAGGGGCGCGGGGACAGCTTCCTGCGCAAGATCGAGCTCTTCGTGGAGGCGATCCGCACCGGCGGGCCGGCGCCGATCCCCGGCGAGGAGATCATCCACTCCACGGCCATCATCGACGCCGTCTACCGTTCGGCGGCGGAGAGGGCGGAGGTCCGGATCGAGATCCCCGAGATCTGAGCGGGGATGCGGCGGAGCAGCGGCGGGAGTGTTGAGGCAAAGGGCCGCGACGGTGTCGCGGCCCTTTTTGCGTGCGGCGCGGGCTGATGCGGCTCGCGGGTGCCCCTGCCCGGACAGGTGGCGGCGCGCGGCCGGCCGGGACCGCGGTGCCGGACCTGGGAGTGCCGGTTGTGCTGAACTATGATTTGTGCGACACTTTGGATGCCGTATGACTTTTCGATCAAAAGAGGACTTTTCACACAATCGAGGAAATTCATGCCCAAGGTCGGTTCCAAATACCAGGTGGTGGCCCACGGGATGAGCGTGGCAACGCTGCGGGAGCAGCGGCGGTGCATCGACGCCGTCAACGCCGCGTCCGCGGACGGCTTGGTGCTGCTGCAGGGCGCGGAGGTCGAGATCCTGCGCGACGGGAGCCTGGACTACCCAGACGAGATCCTGGAGGGTCTCGACTTCCGCGTCGCCTCCCTGCACAATCCCTACGGGCAGTCCGAGGCCGAGTTGGCGGTGCGCATGCGGCACGCGCTGGAGCACCCGGCGGTGGACCTGCTGGGGCACCCGGCCGGTCGGCGTCCGGGCAAGCGGGACTCCTTCCCCATGGACGTGCCCGCCCTGGTCGCCGCGGCCGCGGCGCGCGGCAAGGTCATCGAGGTCAACAGCTCCCCAGAGCGGCTCGACCTCGACGGGAGCTACAACCGCCTGCTGCCACCGGCCGGCGTGATCACGGCGCGCCGCGGCGGGCTGCCCGCGGCGGACGGCCTCACCAGCCGCCCCCTGGAGGGACTATGCGCATGGAAGAGCGGGCGGCGGTAGGGATGGGTTGGGGCGAGCGGGCGGCGGCGCTTCTGCCGCGCGTGCGGGAGGCCCTGGCAGGCGACGCCTCGGGGCACGACTTCGCCCACATGCTGCGCGTGCGGCACCTGGCCCTGCGCATCGCCGCCGCCGAGGGCGCCGCCGCCGAGGCGGTCGAACTTATCGCGTTGCTGCACGACGTCGAGAGCCGGTCGGGGCGGGCGGACCACGGGGGCCGCGGAGCGGAGATCGCGGGGGCCTGGCTGGCGGAGGGTGGCGCGCCCCAGGGGCTCATCGAGGAGGTCCGCGCCGCGATCGCCGATCTGTCCTGGAGCGGCGGCCGGACCCCGGCCACCCCGGCCGGCCGGGTGGTGCAGGACGCCGATCGGCTCGACGCGATCGGCGCTGTGGGCATCGCCCGGGCCTTCGCCTACGGGGGGGCGCACGGCCGCTCCCCGGGCCTACCGGCTCCGGGATTGGACGCCGGCGCACCGGGTGATACCGTCGCGCACTTTCACGACAAGCTGCTCCTGCTGGCGGGTGCGCTGCACACCCGGACCGCGCGCGACCTGGCGGCCGGCCGCCACGGGTTCCTGCTCGCATTCCTGCGTCGGGCGGAGGCAGAGGCGGAGGGGCGGGCATAGGGGCAGCAATTGCTACGCCCTATGCCCGCACTTTCCGCCGCAGGCGGGCGCCGACCAGCGGTGTATTCTTCCCGGTATGGGAGACTCCCCGCGCCTCCGGCGCATCGAGTGGGGCCGGCTTCCCGGGCGGCGCCCACGGGCCGCCGGCAGTAACGCCCGCCTCGGGCCCCACGGGATCGATGTGCGGCTCAGTATCGCCCGCGTCACCGACAGTGACGGGCTGACCGGCTTCGGCTGGTCGGCGGTGCGACCTGACGCGGCGAAGGCTCTGCTCGGCCGGCCGGCGGCGGAGGCGTTCACGACGGGGCGCGGCGCCTCCGGCCCGTTCGCGGCCCTCGAGTACCCCCTCTGGGACATGGCGGGCCGGCGGGAGCGCAAGCCTGTTCATGCCCTGCTGGGCGGCAATGGACCGCTGGAGGTGCCATGCTACGACACCTCCCTCTACTTCGACGACCTGGACCTGGTCGAGGACAGCGCGGCGGCCGAACGCATGGCGGCGGAGGCCCTGCGGGGTTGGGACCGGGGCCATCGGGCCTTCAAGATCAAGGTGGGTCGCGGCGCCCGGCACATGCCCGTCGAGGAGGGCATGCGGCGGGACATCGCGGTGGTGCGCGCGGTGCGTGCGGCCGTCGGGTCCAAGGCGCGCCTGATGGCGGACGCCAACAACGGTTTCAATCTGAACCTCGCCAAGCGCTTCCTCGCCGAGACGGCGGACTGCCGCCTGCACTGGCTCGAGGAGCCGTTCCACGAGGACCCGGTCCTGCTGGAGGACCTGCAGGGCTGGCTGCGCGCCGAGGGGCTGGCGACCCTGCTGGCCGACGGCGAGGGCTCCGCCGCCCCCGCCCTGATGGACTGGGTCCGCCGTGGGCTGATCAACGTCGTGCAATACGACATCCTCTCGCCGGGATTCTCCCGCTGGCTGGAGATCGGCCGCGCGTGCGACGCGGCGGACGCCCACTCCGCCCCGCACCACTACGGCGCCCTCTATGGCAACTATGCCGCCGGCCACCTCGCCGCCGCCATCCCCGGCTTCGCCGCCGTGGAGTGGGACGAAGCCGCGGCCGAAGGGCTTGATGCGTCCGCCTACCGCATCCGGGACGGGCGGGTCTGTCTGCCTGACCTGCCGGGGTTCGGGCTCGGGCTGGACGGGAATGCTTTCGCCCGGGCCGTGGCCGACGGCGGCTTTGTGGTGGAGTGAGGCGGGGGCGTACCAACTCGGGCGCGGGATAGGCGGGGAGGCGTGGGGCATGGTCACGCCAGACACCCGCCGCTGCGGGCCTACCAAGGCCCCGGCCCGCCGATGAACCGGTCGGAATGCGCCGGCGTCGGGGACCGGGGATGAGTAGGGGCGTGCCGCCTCTGCGGCACGCCCCTACTCATCTGCCGACTCTGCGGCGGCTCCCCCACCCCCCCGCCCCCGGCGGAGGGCGGCCATGGCTTGGCGAGCCAGGGGTAGGGCCCGGCGCGCCAGGAGATACGCCAGTGGCCGGACCGGACGGTCCCACTCCCCCACAAGCTCCAGCAATTCCGCGCCGAAGCCCTTTTTGAAGCGGTAGATACCGTACAGCGGGTTGTCCTCGGAGAGGTCTCCCGAAACCCCGCGGAAGTCGTAGACCGCGCAGCCTTCGCGGCGGGCCCGGCGAATGGCCTCCCACTGCACGGCGTAGGCGGGCATGAGTTCCCGCCGCCGGTTGGAACTCGCCCCGTAGAGGTACCAGGCCGTGTTGCCCATGCGGAAGATGATCGCGCCGGCCAGGAGTTCACCGTCCGCCTCCGCGAGCAGGAGCCAGCCCAGGCCACGGCCGAGGCACTCCCGCCACATCGCCTCGAAGTAGGAGATACCGCGCACCAGGAAGCGATCCCGGGCGGCGGTCTCCCGCAGGATGGCGTAGAAGGCCGGGATGTCGGCACCCGTACCGGCGCGCACCGCGACCCCTCTGCGCTCCGCCACCCGGACGTTGTAGCGCGTCTTGTGGTGCATGGCCCCGAGGAGGGCGGTCTCGTCCTTGCCCCGCAGCGACAGTTGCATGTGGAAGCGGGGCTGCACGCCCTCGAAAGAGAGCCCGGCGCGGAGCGGGCGCCAACCGTGGCGGCGGAGCGCCGCCGCGCAACCGGGATGGTCGCGGGGCACCCCGGGATCCACTTTCAGGGCGACCGCGCGACGGCGGTGCGCGAAAGCGACCAGGGCGGCAAGGGCGGCCTCCGTGGCCGGGGCGTCGTCCCAGTCGACGACGGGGCCGCGCGGGGCGTAGAGCAGGGGGCCGAGGCCCGGCAGGCGGCGCTCGAGGATGGAGCAGGCGGCGACCGGCCGGCCGGCGGGGCCGGGCACCAGCAGGCGGTGCGGCCGCCAGCCGGTGGCGGCCTTCAGGTCACCCCAGCCCCAGGCCTGCAGGAACTCCGGCCGGGCCGCCGCGGCCACGAAGGCGTAGAAGGCGGCGCGCCGGTCGGCGGGGAGGAGGTCGAAGTCGGGCACGAAGTCGCCTCCGTGACGGTCGGGATGGGAGCGGTCGGCGGTACCCGGCCGTTCGGTGCCGCGGCTTCCGTGCGGCAACGGTCGAATCCTGCCGCAGCAGCCTCCGCGGCAACCGCCCGGCTCCCCCACTACCCGAGGGGCGTCCGTGCGTCTCCGGCGGCGGGCGGCGTCAGACCGGAGACGCATCCGGTTGCGAACCGGGGCCACCGGAACGGCGGCCGCCTTCCAGACGCCGGACCACGCGGCCCAGCCTGTGCGTGTAGGCGAGGATCTGGTAACGGGCCGCGATGGCTCCGGCCAGCGTGGGCTTCAGTCGTTCGACGCCCCAATACTTGACGAGGGCCTCCACAACCTGATGGTAGTACTCACTCGGGCCATAGCCCGCCTGCTCGGCGATGAGCTTCATCCGGCGGTTGAAGTCCGGCATGGCGTGGCCGGGCATGTTGAAGTCCTGCAGGACACGGGCGACGGGCCACACGTAGTTGGGATCGGCGTACAGGTGGGCGGCGATCACATCGCGGTAGAAACCGTAGTGCAGACTCTCGTCCCGCGCCAAGCGGCGCAGAATCCGCGCCAGGTCGGGATCCTGGGCTTCCCCCGCCCGGGCGACGCTGAGGTAGAAAGCCCGCGTCGCCAGCTCCTGGATCGTGGTGCAGACCATCACCTCGATAGGCGTGTCGTACTCTACGGTGAAGCCTTGCTCGACGACCTGGTGGCGCAATTGGTGCAGGCGGCCCGGATCGCTGTTGCGCGTCAGCAGCAGATACGTCTGCAGGAGGTCGCTGTGCTGATCCTCCTCGGCCGTCCAGGCGCGCAGGAAGTCGTGCAGCACCGTGAGGCTGCCGCGGAAGATGCCGTCCAGCGACACGGTGAACCACGGCAGATTGGCCTCGGTCAGCAACGCCGTCTCCACCGCCACATACAGAGGTTCGCGCAGGCGGCGCTGATCGGGGGACCAGGGCTCGCGCTCGAAGTTCCGGCCCTTTTCCCAGGGTAGAAGGTAGGCGTAGCTCCAATCCACCCTGCGTGCGGCCTCGCGGTGGCGCGCGTACAACTCACGCAATCGCGGTTCCAGCGCGGCGTCGGCCCGGGTGAAAACGGCGAAATCGGTCAAACGGGAACATCCCTTCGCGCCCGGTGCGCCTGGCGCCTCAGGCGCGGCGCTTGGTCTGTGGACACTACTCTGCCCGCCCGGCACTCGGGCGAAACGGCGACATCGCCTCGCCCCCAACGGCCCGCGCCAGCCGGCGCGGCCGGAGGCCTGCGGTGGCATGCGCTGCCATACGGCGGGCCGAGCGCAGCGTCTCGGACCGGCGACACCGGGGCTGTCGCGCCTTCAGGGGGGGCAAACGGCGGGGCCGGGGCTGGCGCACACGGCTCGCGAGCCGCCGCCTTCAGACGGGGGGCAGCCTCTGCCAGCGCCGATGGCCCCGACATCCTGATGGTGACCGACCGCATGAGGGTTGGCAATGGCAATGGCCCACAATCCTGTCCGCTCCCCCCTCCGTTGTGCGGCCCGGAGCGGACAGGCTCACCGCCGGCGAACTCCGTCCTCCGGGCGAGGCAGGGGCGGCCGGGGCAGGCAGGCCGCGACCGAGTCGCGGCCCGCCATGCCCTTGTGCCCCTACTCCTCACCCAGGACTGCCATCATGTCGATCTCCACCAGGATCCCGGCCAACTGCGAACCCACCGTCGTGCGCGCCGGCCGCGGCTCCGGCATGACCTCGCGGTAGACGCGGTCGTAGCCCGGGAAATCCCGCTGCAGGTCCTGCAGGTGCACGGTGACCTTGACGACGTCCCCGAACGTCGCCCCCGCCGCCGCGAGCACCGCGGCCAAGTTACGCAGGGTCTGGCGCGTCTGCTCCTGGATCGTCTCCCCCACCACCTGCCGCGTCACCGGGTCCTGCGGCCCGAGCCCGGCGGTGTAGACGATGTTGCCCCTGCGGATCCCCTGGGAGTAGCCTCCGCCGGGGGGCGGGGCGTCGGGCGTGCGGATCTCCTGCTTCGGGGTCGGCATCGCTTGGGCATCCCCTTTCCGGTCCTTGGTCGGGTGGGCCCGGGTGGCCTACCGGCTGCAGCCGCGCGCGGCGATCGGGACCACCTCGAGCACGGCGGCGCCACGCACCAGCGCGGCCTCGTCGTAGAGGTTGACCGCGGCGCAGATGTGGTTGGGCAGGACCGAGACCCGCTCCCCCACCGCCGGGAGGCGCGGGCAGGCGGTCATGTCCACCACGGCGTGCTCCTCGTAGAGACGCCGCACCACAGCCGCCGGGTAGCCAGCGATGTCGCCGTGGCCCAAACCCGGGTCGTGCTGCAACAGGTCGGCGGCGAGGGCCTTGCTCCCGGCGTCCAGGATGACGCGTTCGGGGTCATTGGCGCTGACCACCGTCGCCAGGACAGTGGCGGCGCAGTCGTCCGGTCCGGCGACCCCCTGGCGGATGGTCGCGCGATCGTTATAGATGTAGGTACCGACCCGCAGTTCGGTGATCTCGGGCACCTCGTGGGTGGAGAGGGCGCCCGGGGTGCCGCCCGAACTGACGGTGCCGGCCGGGAGGCCCGCGGCGCGCAGGCCCTCCAGCGCCAGAGCCAGCCAGGAGCGCGTGGCCGGCAGGGTCGGATAGGTGAACAGGCCCGCGAAGCGCAGGCCGGGCAGCGCCGCGATGCGCTGCGCCAGTTCCACCGCCAAGGCCGGGGTGGAGACCCCCGTGCGGTGGTAGCCGGTGTCACCGTCCACCAGGACGTCCAGGGTCAGGCCGGCGCGCGACGCCGCCTCGGACAGCCCGAGCGCCACCGCGAGGCTGTCGGCGACGGCGGTTACGCGCACGCGGCCGGCGAGGTCGGTCAGGCGACGGAGGTTTCGCCTCCCCACGATCTCGTAAGAGAGCAGGATGTCGTCGCAGCCGCCGTCGGCCATGACCTCGGCCTCGCCGAGCTTCTGGCAGGTGATGCCGCAGGCCCCCAGCCGCACCTGGAGCCGGGCGAAGGCCGGGAGCTTATGGGTCTTGATGTGCGGGCGGAGCGCCAGGCGGTGGGCGCTGCAGTAGTCCTGCATCCGGCGGAGGTTCGCCTCGACCCGGTCGACATCGATGCACAGGGCCGGGGTGAGCAGGTCGTCCAGGGAACGGGCCATCGGGGCCACCCCCCGGCGGCGGGATTGGACGCAGGGGCGGCAAAGCCTGCGCGGGACGGGTGCGGAATGCGAACCGGGGCCGGAGACCCGGGGCAGAGTACGCCGGAGCCCGGGGCAGGGCGGGACGCGGGGGCCAGGGCGGGGCCGGTCGGCCGCGGTACCGCCGGACTCGGCGCGCAGGTGCTGGCGCTGGCCTCCGGCCGGCCGGCGGTGGTGGACGTCCCCACCGCCTTCGTGCCGACACCCGGCCTCCTGCCGCCGGCGGAACTGCCATTCTCCACCGACCGCCGGGCGCTCGAGGCAGACAATCGCGCGCCCGGTGGCACGGATCTGAGGGAGTGCCCCGTCGCCGGCGCAGGGACCGAATGGCCGCAGGGCAGCGGTGGTGAACGGCGACGCGATCAGGGGACGGGTATGGGGTCCGCGAGGGGATGGCGCCCTGCCGCCGGGGGACAACCCGCTCGGTGCCGGACGCGGAAGAGGCTTGCGCAGTGAGAGGCAGGCGCGTCTGCCCTCGGCGGTCCGGCGCTCCGGGTGACCGCGCCAGCGGGTACGGGCCGGGGCGTGCCGGTCAGCCTCAAGCCTCGACGAACAGATCCCCCACCTCCACACGCAGGCGCGGCGACGTTATGCCCTCGGCGCGACGAAATCTGTCGAACGGGGCGGTCCCCGCCGCCATCGGGTCGCGGGGGTCGGGAGGGCTGGCGCCGCTGGTCGGCCGGAGGCACCCACGCGAACGGACCGGCCGGGCACGGCCAAGGCTTCGGCGCCGAGGCGACGGCCGGAGGCCACACCGCCCGACGTCCCCTCGGCCGATGTGGGGAACTGGTCCTGCAACGTGGCGTTTTTGAGCCCCGCCACTGCGTAGGTCGCCTGCCCGGCGCCTCGCCCCGGCCAGGACAGCCGCTGGCCGATCCTGAGCCGGCGGACGACCGAGGGCGGCGCGCGCTGGTCCCCTCTGGCTCCCGCCGGGGGGTGAGGGCCGGGCGGGTGCCCGGCCCTCACCCCGGCCGCAGGGCCTCCCCCGCTCGCGCCGAGGGATCAAAGACGCCGTGCAGCAGCACCGGCACGCCGCCCACGAAGACATGGCGCATGCCCTGCGCCGGGAGGCGCGGCTCTGCGTACGTCGCCGCATCGGCGAACGTCTCCCCGTCAAAGACAGCCACGTCGGCGGCCGCCCCGGGCAGGAGGGCGCCCCGGCCGTGCAGCCCGTGGATGCGCGCCGCGCCGCCGGAGATGCGGCAGGCCGCCTCGGCGGGGCTCAGGCGGCGCAGGTCGTGGACGTAACGCCGCCAGAAGCGCGCAAAGGCGCCATGGGCGCGCGGGTGCTGCCGCCCCGAGGCGAAGATGCCGTCGCTCCCCACAGCGCATGCCGGATGCAGCAGGAAGAGGTCGTCGTCGGCCTCCTGCGTCTGGTGCACGATGACGCCGACATCGAGGTCCTCCGCCACCAGGAGATCGACCACCGCCTCCGCGACAGGCCGCCGCGAGGCGGCGGCCATCTCCGCGACGCTCTGCCCCACAAAGCGGCCACTCGCCGTGTGGGAGATCACGTAGGACGACCAGTCCAGCCCCGTGAACGCCGGGTCCCGCGCCAGGCGCGCCGATGTCCCCGGATCGCGCAACCGCCGCAGGAAGGCGTCGGGACCGCCGTCCTGCATCTCAGGCGCGAAGTACTGGTAAAGCACGCTGCTACCGGCCTGGTACGGGTAGAGATCCCACGTGACGCGCAGGCCCTCTGCGATGGCGCGGTCGAGGTGGTCGATCAGTTCGGTGGCGCGGCCCCAGGCGGCCCGGGCCGAGATGTGCAGGTGGGAAAGGTGCACGGCGCACCCGGTCTCGCGGGCCAGGGTGAGGGCCTCGTCCGCCGCGTCGAAGATGTCGCTGCCGTAGCCGCGCATGTGGCTGACATAGGGCAGGCCGCGGCGCGCCAGCGACGGGGTGAGGGCGAGGAGTTCGGCGATGTCGGAGGCACGGGCCGGGATGTAGGTGAGGCCGGTGGAGAGGCCACAGGCGCCCTCGTCGAGGGCGGCCTCCAGGGCGAGCGCCATCTGCCGGAGTTGGGCGGGAGCCAAGGGGCGGAGGTCGAAGCCGGCGTGCGGCAGACGGAGGTTGACGTGGCCCGCAAGCGCGGCGACGTTGAGGCCCAGGCGGCCGCGGAGGGCGTCCATGTAGCCGGAGAGGCGGTCGTGGAGGAGGCCGGTGCCGTCGGGGGACTGTGGGCGGCCGTTGACGGGCCGCCAGTAGCGGACGAAGGCGGCACGGGCGGCGGGGTCCGAGGATAGGGGCGCCCAGCCGAAGCCGTCCTGCGCGACGATGGAGGTGGTGACGCCCTGGAGGATCTTGGCCTCGTAACAGGCGGGATCGGTGGCCGCCGTGTCGTCGTGCGTGTGGGCGTCGATGAAGCCCGGGGCAACGAGGAGGCCTGTGCAGTCGAGTGCGCGGGCGGCGGGCAGCGCAGCCGGGGCGCCTTCCGGCTCCGTCGTGCGAGGGATGATCGCAGCGATGCGGCCTTGCGAGATGCGCACGTCGGCGCCGCGGGCGCCGCCTCGGCCGTCGAGCACGGTGCCGCCGTGGAGGTACCAGTCGGTGTTGGGCACGCACGGGCCCCCTTTGCGGTACGGGCGGTGCGTGGGGGGTTATGCGGGGGAGGGCCCAGGACCTGCGGGGAGGAGGGGGAGGACCGGAGGGCGCAGCCCCGGTCCTCCCCCTCGCCTGCTCCCTCGGACCGGCGGACGGGTCGGCGGGCCGGCCCCCTGTCCGCCGCCCGGAAGCGCGCAGGGTCCCCGCCTTGGCGAGGCCCCTACCGGAGCGTGCGCAGTGTTCAGGCGTGGCCGCCCTGGACTCCATCACTTCTGCTTGAAGGCGTCCTCGAAGCTGCCGCCGGCCGGCGCCGAGAAGTCGATCCGGTGCACGAACGCCGCGGACTCCGGACCGCCGATCTCGCGGTCCATGGTGTTGTCCTCCCACTCGACCGAGAGCGGACCGTGGTAGCCGATCTGGTTGAGCGCTCGGATGATGGGCGTGAACTTGACGTCGCCGCGGCCCGGGGAGCGGAAGTCCCACGCGCGCCGGTGGTCGCCGAACTGCAGGTGGCTGGAGAGGATGCTGCTCCTGCCGTTGAGGTTCACAGACACGTCCTTGATGTGGACGTGGAAGATGCGATCGGGGAAGGCGTAGATGAGTTCGGTCGGGTCCATCCCCTGCCACAGCAGGTGGCTGGGATCGAAGTTGATGCCGAAGGCGGGGTGGTTGTTCACCGCCTCCAGGGCCGTCCCGAAGGAGTAGAGATCAAAGGCGATCTCCGTCGGGTGGACCTCCAGGGCGAAACGCACGCCGTTGTTGGCGAACTCGTCGAGGATCGGCGTCCAGATCTCGGCGAAGCGCTTGTACCCGTCGTTGATGTCCTTCTCCGCAGCGGGCGGGAACGGGTAGATCATGTGCCAGATCGGGGAGCCGGTGAACCCGTTGACAACCTTGAGCCCAAGGTTCCGTGCCGCGCGGGCGGCGCGCTTCATGTCCTCGACGGCGAAGGCCCGCTTCTTCTCGGGATCGCCGGCGCACTCCTTGGGCGCCCAGTCGTCGCTGCGGTGGTCCGTATTCGGGTCGCAGGTGAGCTGGCCGGTCAGGTGGTTGCTGATAGCCCACAGACCGAGGCCGTTGTCGGTGAGGATCTTCTTCTGGCGGGCGCAGTAGTCGGTGTCCTCCGCAGCGCGGGCGGTGCTCATGTGGTCGCCCCAGCAGGCGAGCTCCAGGCCGTCGTAACCGAACTTCTTGGCCTTGGGCGCCAACTCCGCCAGGGACAGGTCGGCCCATTGGCCGGTGAACAGGGTCACGGGACGCGCCATCACGATACCTCCTCCGCATGCCGGACGGGCACGCCCCGCCCGGGCGGGTCTTTGGACTATCGGCTTTCGGCGGCGGGTGGGACCTGTCCTTCGGCGGCTCGGTCGATCTCCGCGCCCGGGTCGGGGCAGAGCGGGGTGGCGCGGCACCGCGCGGGCCGGTCGCACCCATCGTCGGTGCGCCGACAGCAGGGAACGCGCGAAGACGGAAACCCGCCACGAACCCCCGTCTCCGGATGCGGATGCTCCGCGCCACGGGGGGGAGGCTGCGTATGTTCGAACGTGTTCCGGTCCCGTTTGACGGTTCGGAGCCGGCAGCCCACGCCCTCCCGGCTACCCGAGGCCCCGCACCCACAGGATGAGACCGTCCAGGGCATCGATGGGGGCCGAGGGGACGAAGCCCGCCGCCCGCAGGGCCTCCTGCCGGTATCCGAGTTGCCGCGGCAATGCGCACACCACCGGACCCGCCGGCCAGGCCATGCTCGCCAAGAGGGCACCGGCATCCGCGCCGCAGTCCGGCCGGACATAGAAGTCGATGGCCCAAGCACCACCCAGGGCCGTGGCGTCCCGTGCGGACAGGGCGGCCCACCCCACGGCGGCCGGGCCGTGGCGCAGCACGGTCAGCGTCACACCGGCCTGCATCGCCGCGAGGAAGGCCGCCTCCACATGTCCCGGCCCCACAACCCCCAGGATCCGGCTGCGGGGCAACGGTTCCCCCCCGGTGGGCGGCGCGGCCGCAGCCGCGCTGATCCAGCCCCAGTCATCCCAGCGCAGCGGACCCACGGACAGGGGCCCGCCTGGCACGGTCGAGGCATCGGCCGTCGCGAACCAGCACATGCTCCCGCTCCCGGGCGCCACCGGACGGAAGCCCACCGCCTCGTAAATCCGGCGGGCATGTCCCGCGGGGTTGGTGCCGAGCGTCAGCACCTGGTAGCCTCGCCCGCGCACGTCGGCATCCAGGGCTGCAATGACCAGGGTGGAGGCGCGACGCTGGCGCCACTCCGGCACCGTGTACACGTGACCGAGCAGCCCCGCCCCGTGCGCCCCGGCAACCATGGCCACGCTGATGGGGTCGCCGCCGACACACCCGACGTAGAACAGCGTCTGCAAGCCGCCCAGCGGCCGATCCAACGCCGCCGCGATATGGCCCATGTACACCGGCCGCTTGTGTCCGAGGAGCCCGGTGATCCTTGGCGCCCAGGCCGTATCCGGACCCTCGACAACGCAGAGTTGCATTTCGCTACCATCCGCGAGCCGACCGGCGCCCAGACCGGTTTCCACGCCCACTCGCCTCCCACCCGTACCGCCGGTCGCCCAGCGGCGCCAGGTCTCATCCGTCCCGCCACACCGCATGCAACACTTCCACCACGCCCGCGGTCGCGGCGCCTCCGGCGACCACGCCGCCGGCACCCGCCACAAAGGCGCACGCCTCGGCCGCGGCGTTGGCCGGACACGCCGGCGTACCCACGGCACCCAACATCGCGAGGTCGGCGACACTGTCTCCGATCGCGCAGGCCCGCGCCAGGGCGGCCCCGACCTCCTCCGCCCACCAGCGCACCCCCACGCCCTTGTCGAGGCCCGGAGGGAGGAGATCCACCGCCGACTGGGAGTCGGCCAGCGTGTGCGGAACCTCCGCCAGCGCCGCGGCGACCCGCGCGCGCAATTCTGCCATGGGACCGCCCGCAGCCGGCACCAGCGTCACCACCACCGACTTGCCAATCTCCTCCAGAGCGGTGCGCATGACCCCGCGCTCGCGCAACCGGGAGCGCACCGCGGTCCGCCAACCGGACACATCACGGAGCGTGGGCAGGGTCTCCGCCAGGTTCACCGACCACGCCAGGATTGCGCCGTACTCGGCAAGAACCGGCGATCGGGCACCAAGGAGGTCCCGGACGGCGAGCACGTACGGAGCGGACCGTCCCGAACAGAGGGTAAACGGAGAACCATCACACACCAGGCGACAGAGGTCGGCCAGGGACTCCGGCAGGGGGGGCGTAGACGGACTCGGGAGCACGCAGCCGTCGACATCGCTGATCACCCAGGCACGCAATACGCCACAATCCTCCCCACCGCTCGGGCCTTGGCGCCGCAGGCCGCCGGCTCAGACCGCCAAAGACGGACGGCCGCGCGCCCATCCCGACAGGAGCGCGGCGGCGGGCACGCGACCCGTTTGGCGGCGCTCCCGTTCAGCGGCGCCACCGGAGGCCGCGTGCCGCAGGGGAGGAGCGGCCGTTGCCCGCCCGTTCCCCGGGGATTCGGCAAAGCCAGCGTTGCCGCTGGAGCCCTGCCGGCAATGCGGCATCGCGGCGCCGGGGCGCTGGCGCTTCAATGGGCAAGCGGAACTTCGCCGAAAACCCCGGCCCCTCCCCTATACCGGCTGCACCGCCTCCAACGCGCCGAACTGCCGCCGGTACAGGCTGGCATACAGGCCGTCGGCGGCCACCAGTTCCCGGTGGCTACCCCGTTCGACCAACCGGCCTTGGTCGAGGACCAGGATCATGTCCGCGTCGCGGATGGTGGAGAGCCGGTGGGCGATGACCAGCGACGTCCGGCCGTGCAGAAGCCTCCCCAGAGCCTCCTGGATGATGTGCTCGCTCTGGCTGTCGATGTTGGCCGTCGCCTCGTCCAGGATCAGGATGCGCGGATCGGCCAGTAGGGCCCGGGCGAAAGAGAGCAGTTGCTTCTGACCCTGAGAGAGCCGCGTGCCCCGCTCCCCGACCGGTGTGGCATAGCCCTGCGGCAGCCTGCGGATAAAGCCGTCGGCACCAATGGCGGCGGCGGCGGCCTCGACCGCCGCATCGGTGGCCTCCAGCCGGCCGTAACGGATGTTGTCGGCCACGGTCCCAGAGAAGATCACCGGGTCCTGGAGCACCACGGCCAGATGCCGCCGGTAGGAATCCTGCGTCCACAGCCGCAGGTCGTGACCGTCCACCAGCACAGCCCCCGAATTCGGATCATAGAAACGCAAAAGCAGCGAGGTCACCGTCGTCTTTCCCGCCCCCGTAGGCCCGACCAACGCCGCGCGGCAGCCTATGGGCAGTTCGAAGTCGAGGTCCTGGAGGACGGGCTGCCCAGCTTTGTAGGCGAAGGACACACGCTCAAAGCGCACGTTCCCGGCGATCGCTTCGACCGGCACGGCTTCGTGGGAGTCCCGCACGTCCACCGGCTGGTCCAGGACGCCGAACAGCTTTTCCGCGGCGGCCATCGCCTGCTGGATCAGGTTGTACTGCTGCGTGAGGTCTTGGATGGGCTGGAAGAAGCGCGACAGATAATTGAAGAAGGCCACCAGGACGCCGATGGTGACCACCCCACGCGTAGTGAGAACACCGCCAAAGCCGAGCACGATCACGGTGCCCATCGTGCCGATTACCGCGACCGTCGGAGCGAACAGATTGTTGACGGCGGCCGCGTCCATGTTGGCGTCCAGGTTGGCCCGGTTCGTGGCGCTGAACTGCCGCACGTTCTCCCGCTCACGGGCGAACGCCTGAGCCACGCGGATGCCGCTCAGGCTCTCCTCGATGTCCGCGGTCAGGCGGGCGATGGTGTTGCGCACCTCACGGTAGGCGCGGACCGCCCGCCGCTGGAAGCCGAACGTCGCCACCACCAGGAGCGGCAGCGTGACGAAGGAGGCCAGCGCCAGCATGGGGTTAATGACCAGCATGACGACCATGATGCCCACCAGCGTCACTGCGTCTGTGCAGATGCTGACGATGCCGGAGCTGACCAGGTTGCTGAGGGCCGAGATATCGTTGGTGCCCCGGCTGACCAGGACCCCGACCGGCTCCTGGTCGAAGAAGCTAAAACCCAACGTCAGGAGTTTGTCAAAAAACTGGCGGCGCAGGTCGAGGATGGCGCCGTTGCCAAGCCGGTTCACCGCGAGCGTTTGCCGCGCCGACACCAGGACGGCGACTAGGCGGGTCCCCAGGTACACCCCCGCGGTCCAGAGGAGGACATTGGCGTGGCGCTCGGTGATCCCACGGTCAATGGCCACCTTGAGCAGATACGGCCCGGCCAGTGTCATGCACGTGCCGGTGAGCGCGGCGCTGAGGGCGACCCACAGGTACCGCCGGTGCGGCCAGGTATAGGAAAGGAGCCGCGCGAAGACCCGCCGGTCGAACGGGCGCTTCTCGGTCCCCGCCAGTTCGCGCAGGTGTCCGAGCCCACCGCTGGAGCTCATGCCGCTCGAGCTCATGCCGCTCCAACTCATGCCAGCAGCCCCCCTCCGGCCAGGGCGCGATCGCCCGGCGCCAGTTGCAGGTCGTGGATGCGCCGGTAGAGCGGGGAGGTGCTCAGCAGTTCGGCATGCTTGCCGGTGGCGGCCACGCGGCCTTGCTCCAAAACGACGATGCGGTCGGCGAACATCACCGAAGCCAGCCGGTGAGCGATGATGAAGCTGGTCCGGCCCGTCATCAGCCGGCGCAGGGCATCCCAGATCAGGTGCTCGTTCTCGGCATCGACGCTGCTTGTGGCGTCGTCGAGGATCAGGATGCGCGGATCGGTGAGCAGGGCACGGGCTATGGCCACGCGTTGCTTCTGCCCGCCGGAGAGTCCGACGCCGCGCTCCCCGACCAGGGTGCGGTAGCCATCCGGCAGGGAGGCGATGAACTCGGCGACATGGGCGGCCTCGGCCGCCGCCACCACCGCCTCGCGGGACGCGCCGGGGCGGCCGTAACGGATGTTGTCCTCCAGGCTCGCCGAAAAGAGGAACGGGTCCTGGAGCACGAAGCCGATCTGGCTGCGCAGACTGCGCAGATCGAGCGTGCGCACGTCGTGGCCGTCGACCAGTACGCGGCCCTGTTCGGGATCGTAGAAGCGCGGCACCAACTGCACCAGGGTGCTCTTGCCAGCGCCGGTCATGCCGACCAGCGCGACCGATTCTCCGGGATGGACCGCGAGGTCGACGCCCTGCAGAACCCACCGGTCGCCGCCGCCGTAACGGGTCCACACCCCCTCCAGCCGAACCTCGCCGCGCAAGCGCGGCAAGGTCACGGCGTGCGCCGGCTGCTTGACGCCGCCGCCGGAGTCGAGGATCTCCATGATGCGCTCGGCCGAGGCGCCCGCTGTGGCGGCCAGGTTCACGAGGAAGCTGATCATGCGCAGCGGAGCGAGCAGAGTGATCACGTAAGCGTTGAAGGCCACGAACATCCCGAGGCTCAGTTGGCCGTGGACGACCTGCAGGCCGCCGTAGGCCAGTACCGCCACCGTACCCATGGTGGGCATCTGGCTGAGGAGAGGCTGGTACTTGGCCTGCAGCCGCGCCACGTCCATGCTGCGCTCCAAATAGCCCTGGTTCTCCCGGCGGAAGCGCTCGCGCTCGAAATCCGCCCGCACGAACGCCTTGACCACCCGGATGGAGGAAACCACCTCCTGCAACACCGTGGTCAGATCGGCCAACTGCTGCTGCAGGGCCCACGAAGCGGGCTGCAGGCGCCGGCTCATGGTCAGGGTGGTCCAGACAAAGAACGGGGCGACGCAGAGGGCGGCAAGTGCCAATCCGGCGTCCAGTCGAAACAGAATCAGCGCAGTGCCGACGAACTGGAACAGCGCCGCCAACGACCCCGGGGCGGCGCGGCTGATCAGGCGGCGGAGGGTTTCCACGTCCCCCGTGGACCGGCTGAGGAGCTGCCCGGTCTCCTGGCGGTCGAAGTAGTCGAAGCTCTGGCTCTGCAGGTGCTCATAGAGCGCGGTGCGTGTGCGCAGCATCGTCCGCTGGGCGAGCAGTTCAGAGAGGTACCCGCGGAGGAACTGCAGCACACCGTTGCCGGCGGCCGCCCCGAGCATGAGGGCGCCGAGTACCACCAGCGCGTGGAGACCGGCGCCGCCCGGCGCCGCCGCCGCTCGCGGACTCCCGGTGGCCGACACGGCGTGCTTGATCACTGTGACCATGGAACCGGTCAGGTAGGGGCCCACCAACCCGAGCGCCGTGCCCGCGGCCAGACTGAACAGGATGGCCAGGATGAGCCGGACATCCGGCCGAAGGAACCGGCCGAAGCGCACAAGACTCTTCAACGGTGCACTCCTTCCGCATGTCGGGTCCGCAGGGTAGCGCGTCCACGGACGGACCGCCCGCCATGAGCGGCGGAGCGGGCTCCTGTATTCACGGCCGAAATGGTCCCCCTGCCATGGAGTGGCCGGCGCCGCGCAACGAGCACGGGCCGCGGGCGCCGGCCGCGGGCACGAGACTGCCGCACCTGTACCGCAAGGCATCGCACCACAGGCATCTTCGATCCGTCCGCTCGCCCCTCACGGCCCGGCAGGGGCGTCGAAGGCGAAAACGCCAGTATGTTCGCGACGATTGTACTCTCCCCGGAGTTCCGCGTCTCGTGTGAACAATTACTCTCATATCGAATGCGCAGCACGCGGCACCCGGGCACGGGATGCCGCCACCGCAAGCGTGTCGCCGTTCAGAGGGACGGCCCCCCCGCTAGCCGGCGCGTCCACCAAGTCTTGTCTCGCTGCGTCGAGCGCCGGCGACAGCATGCGGCTCAAGTCCTGGCGCCAATGTCTGCTGCGACGCCCTCCACCTGGGCCGCAACGGCCGCGCCCGATGACCGCTACCTTGAGACGGTGCCCCTGCCCCTTGGCGACGGTCAGAACTTGATGGACGCGCCACTAGCCGGCGCCGCCTCGCGACCCGGTGCCAGGGGTAGCCCGCTTCGCCCCAGCGCCAGTGCCGCCAGCGCCGCCGCTACGGCCGCCCCCTCGTAGACGGCGCGGGGACCGAGGGCGTCGAAGGCCAGGCCGGCCAGCAGCGCGGACACGATCGCCGTGGCACCCTGCGTCGCCGCGGCGTAGACCGCCTGACCGGAGGTCTGCAGGTGCGGGGGGGCCAGACGGCTCACGTAGGGCACCGCGGTGGTATAGAAGAGGCCGAAGGACAGACCCTGCAGCAGTTGCAGCCCAAGGATCCAACCGGCGCCGCGGGCGGCGAAGGCGGAAAACAGCGCATAGCGCGCGGCGTACACCAGCAGGGCCGCCGTGAGCACCCGGCGCGGGCCGAGCCGGGACACGACGTGCGGGACCAAGGCCATGACGGGGACCTCGGAGGCGGCCGCCACCGCCCAGGCCAGCCCGACGACCCGCGCCGAGCTGCCCAGGGTGTGCAGGTACACGCTGAGGAAGGCGTTGTTGGCCGAACTGGCGAGTTGCAGCAGGCAGGCCACCCCGACAAAGGCCCGATAGGCAGGGGTGCGCCAGAGTTCTGGCAACGCATCCCATGGCCGGCGGCGCTGGGCGGCTGGGGCGCTGCCGCTCGGGCCGCCCGCCACCAGCACCAGGGCGAGGGCCAGCCCAACGGCGTACACTGGGAAGATGAGGGCCAGCCCGTCCCGGCCGAGGACGGCACCCACGGACACCGTGGCCAGGGCGAAGGCCGCGGCGCCCCACAGACGGATGCGGGCGTATCGCTCGCGGGCCACGCCGAGGTGCAGGATGGTCAGGCTGTCCGCCACCGGACCGACGGACGTGCTGAAGACCGACATCGCCGCGGCGCAGAGGAGGAAGGCAGCGAAATTGCGAGCCAGGAGGAAAAGCAGGGAGGTGATACCGGACCCGGCGAGCAGGGTGAGCAGCAGGGTGCGCCGCTGGCCGCGCCGATCGGCCAGCCCGGCCCAGAGGGGTTGGCAGACCAGGGCCAGTGCCGGGGCGACCGCGGCCAGAGCCCCGATCTGCAGACCGTCCATCCCATGGGCACGGTAGAAGAGCGGCAGGAAAGGGGCAAGGGCCCCGAGTGCTCCGTAGTACGCGGCGTAAACCAGACCCAGGTGGTGCGGACGCCGGGGGGCGCGCAGCGGACGCGGCGCCGCATGTGCGCCGGCTTCCGGACAAGGGCCCCGCGGGAAGGACGGGTCCATGCCCCTTACCACGGGTGCGCGACCTCGACACCGGTGGCCTGTGCGCACCACCGGGGGCACACGCTCTGCCGCATCGGTCGGGGCAGGCAGCGGGCAGGCGCCGCCCCCGGCGGGGGCGTGGTCCGGGACCGCAAGAACCGGACGCGGAAGACGCGCGGGCGCGGTGCGGGGTCCAAGTCCATGGGCTTCCGATGTCTCCCGTCGGCTCGACGTCGCGCCCGCAGCGCCGTGACGAAACCCCTGCTGGCACGCTGGCTCTGCCCCAGTCGGCGGAGCGCCGGTCCTCCCTCGTCCGCTGGGCAGGCGCGGCTGCGGGAGGCCTCCCGGCTCGAAGGCATCCAGACCGGTCGACGGAGCGTTTGTTCATGTCCGGCCTCCGCCCCGCGTCGGCGGGATCACCGCAACGGCGTTGTTGCTTCGCAGTGAACCCTCCGACTACAGTTGGCAAAAAGGATGTTTTCGGTGGAGGCCAACCCCTTCTTTACGGAGCATGCGCACGCGTATACCACCTCAGCGGGACATGCCGCCGGCGCAGACCTGGCCCGCCTGATCCGCATGGTGGGCGCGCGTCCAGGCCTTGTCGGCCTCGACGTGGCGACGGGGACGGGGCATACGGCCCTCGCCATGGCGAGGGCGGGTGTGCGCGTGACGGGTGTGGACCCGACGCCCGCCATGCTGGCCGAGGCAAGGGCATACGCCGCCCGGTGCGCCTGTGCCGACATGGTCGACTTCGTGGAGGGCTCCGCGGAGTCGATCCCGTTTCCGGATGACTGTGCCGATATCGTGACCTGCCGCCGTGCGGCCCACCATTTCACCGACCTTGCCGGGTCGCTGCGCGAGATGGCCAGGATCCTACGTCCCAACGGGCGGCTGGGCATCAGCGACATGTGCCCTCCAACCGCCGCCGCAAGACTGCTGAATCGGTTTGAACGCATGCGCGATCCCACGCACGTCCGCGCCCTGGACGATGCGCAGTGGCGGGATGTCGTCCGAGCCGCCGGCTTGGACATCCTTTGCGTGGAAACGGTGCAAGAGCGCATGTCCTTGGAGGAATGGCTGCGGCCCCTGCCCGCCGATGGTCCGGTGGCCGCCGCTGTACGTTCCGCACTGAGCGCTCTGGACCGGCAGGAACGCGCGTCGGTAACTGGCGGCGGCGAGGGCAGGTGGCTGAAGCGGCGCATCCTGCTTCTGGCCACGAAGTGATCCCGGGCGGGACTTTCACCCCCGTGGGGCAGGCACCGCACCGGAGCCGCGTGGTGCCCGCGGCCCCTGGTCGCATGGCCCGCACCTATACCAGACCGTACGCCTGGTCGATCTCGCGCTGGTAGGCGTCGGCGCTGCCGGCCAGCACCTCCTCCACAGCCAGCGTGCGGCGGGCGGCCGCCGACTCCAGGACGGCGAAGGCACACGCCAGGTCCGCCATGCCCCTCCGGCCATCAGCCTCCATCCCGCCCACGGAGGCCGCCGCGCGGATGAAATCGAGGAGTTGCAGGGCCTTGCTGTCGCGGATGCCGCCCGGGAACCACCGCGCGGTCAGTTCTGGCGGCACGCGCCCCGCCAAATCCGCCGCCACGCCGTCCTCCCCAAAGAATCGCGGGCCCCTGAGCACACCGTGCGCGCCGTAGACGACCGGCGCCCCTGGCCAGAAGGTGGCTTGGCCGCGCCCGGCCCAGGAGAAGGACGCCTGACCCGTGCCGCCGCCCGCCAGGCGGAAGAGGGCGTGATAGGTGTCTTCGACGTCGGGCGCCACGCGCTGCAAGACCTGTCCGGCCGCGTCCCTGGTGAAGCGCTCCGGCGCGAGACGCGCCGTCATCGCCGCCACCAGGGCGACCTCGCCGGCGACGTAACGGATGTGGGCGAACTGGTGCACGCCGATATCGACGGCCGGCCCCCCTCCGGCTTCGACCTTCCGGTGACGCCAGGGTGTCTCGGCGCAGATACGGTCCGGAGACCAGAACCCGCCCACCCCTCCGGTGAGCAGCATCTCCACCGGACCGAGCAGGCCAGAATCGACCGCCCAGCGCTGCAGGCGCGCGGTGGGGTCGTAGACGGCGCCTTCCGCGACGCCAAGCGTAAGGCCGCGCCGCTCCGCCTCCTCCACCATCGCGCGCGCCGCCCGAACACTGACCGCCAGAGGCTTTTCGCATAAGACATGCACGCCGGCGCGCATGCACTGCAGGGCCTGGGAGTGGTGTAGCCCCACCGGGGTGAGCAGCAGCACGGCATCGACGCGGTCGGCCTCCAGCATCGCGGAGATGTCGGTAAAACACTCGGGCAGCGTGTCCGGATGCAGATCGCTGCAGTACATGTGGGGTGCACTGAGGGGATCGCCGTCCGGTCCCACCGGCACGCGAGGAACCGGCCCCTCGCCTCGGCGGCGGAAGCACAGAGCCCCCGCCATGGTGCGGCCGACCAGGGCGGTGACGCGGAAGTCGGCCAGACCCGCGTCCAGCAGTCGCTTCATCCCGCGCAGGTGCGCCGGCAGGATGCGCGCCATACCGATGATGCCCAAACGGAGCAAGCTGTGGACCTCCTTCCGCGAGACAGGACGGCGCTGCCTCCCAGCCGGTAGGCGCACTCCGGACAACCGCCAACTGGTGCGACCCGCCCCGTCGCCATTCGCGGGGCGCCAGGACGATCCTCCGGGTTGCCGTACGCCCATGCGACGATCCCCCGCACGCGCCGGTGCATTTTAGAATGGAATCCCGGACGCGGCATCCGGGAGACAGGCCGCAGTTCCCGTCCAGGGCCGCCCCCGCCGCCCCGCGCTGCCGGGCGCCCGCCCGCCAGCCCGCAGCCGCGCCCAGGGCCGCCTTCGGTGAACAGCCGGAGCAAAAGACGGTTGCGGGCACAACCAGAAATCGCTCCGTCTGTCGGCCAGGGGATATCCGGCCGCCGGGCAGGCCCCGCGGTGGAAGCCCGTGCCCCGCAAGCGCTTGCGCCTCCGCCGTCCACCGGGTCCTGCATCGGCGGTCACCCTGGGCGACCAGCCTTGCCGCCGAAGTCCCCGCGGGCATGAGGCCACCCTGCCGCCGCGTCTGCGCCGGAAGGAAACCGTACCAGAGTCTCGAATGATATGCGATCGCATTCGTCTTTAGCACAATATTTTTATAACGGGAGACCCCAAGCTGCGCGCGACTCGGCATTCCCGCCGGGCGGTCAGCGGCATGGCGCGGCGCATCCGGACCGCGCCGCTGGCCACTGGCGGCGTCGGCGTGTGGGGATGCGTCTGGACGTCCCCGGTCTGAGGGCGCGGCACGGCCCGGGGGTGACGGGTTACTGGCTCCACCGGTGGGGATCGTCGATGACGGGGGGCGGCGGGTATGGGCACCTTCGATTGGGCGGGGCGGCGGATCGGCCCCACCGATCTCTTCGGTGCCGCACGCGAAGCGCGGGGGCGGGATTGGCTCGACGAGCCCGCCCGGAGGTTCCTGCACCACTGCGGAATCTGTCTGGCCACCGATCGCACGTTGTCGGAGTGCGAGCGGGTCGAGCTGGAGATCCTGCTGGGTCAGCTCCAGCATCTGGGTAGTTCCGTGCTCCCCCCGAGCGGCGACGCGCTCCGAGACCGGCCGCACAAGGCGGAGCTGGCGCAGCTGGAGAGCGATCTGGCGGCATTGCGTTTCTTCCTCGCCGCGTCCAGCGAACGCGTCGAAGCGTACTGGAACCGCCTGCAGCGTCTCAAGCAAGGCCTGCCGCCGGAGCCTCAACCCTTGGGTGGAGACTGATGGCTGCGGGCGCACCGGCCGGGCTGCTGCGGTCCCTGGCCGAGAGCACCGGCGCCCGCCATGGGGGCGGCATACTGACCGCGGTCGCGGTCGTGGCGATGACAGTCGCCGTGATCGCAGAGTTTGCCGACCGCCGGAGCCGCCGCCGCCGCGGGAAATAGAGGGGGCCGCCCCCCCCGCGGACTTGTCGAACACATCGCCTGCCAAGTGCGGGAGTCCCCCTGCACGCGCCGCGGGATTCCGGCGATAATGGAGCGCGGGCGACCGGCGGAGCCGCGCAGGGGCTGTGCCCATGCCGCGCGGAACCGACCCTTATCCCCGCGCCGTCGTATCCGGTGGAGGTCTCGGCAGTGCGTCCGCACGTGGCCCCCTACCTGCGTCTGCTCGCCGTCCTCGGGATTGCCAGTCTCACCGCGGCGTGCGGCGTGTGGCCGTTCAAGGCCGCACGTGGCCGTGCCCTGCCCACTCACGTGGCACTGGCCGCCTCGCGCACCGGGGGCTCGCCCGCAGCCGCCCAGACTTCGGGCGCGGGGATGCCCGCGGCACGCATCCTCCCGGCGCCGCTGCCCGGGCTCGATATCCACTCCGCCGCCTTCCCCGCGGGCATCGGCTTTCTCGCCGCCTGGAGCGGCGGCGGCTGTTACGGAGAAGCCGGATCCTGCACCGGCCGCGTCCTGCGCAGCACCGACGGCGGCCACACCTGGATTGCCGTGTACAGCACCCACGGCTTCCTGCGTGGTCTCTCCTTCCCCGACCCCGTGCGCGGGTGGGCACTGGGCGGCACGTGCAACCCTGATGCCCCTGCGGCGGGATGCACCTCCACCCTGCTGGCAACCGCGGACGGGGGCGTGGACTGGACTCCGGTGTACTCGCGCACGGACGCCCTGCTGGCGGAGGTGGACTTCGTCAACGCGCAGCGCGGCTGGCTCAGTCTCCAGACGGGAGGCCTTCTGCGCAGCACCGACGGCGGCCGCACCTGGATTGCGGTGGCCGCGCCATGTGCCGCTTCACCCCAGGAGCCGAAGCTCGGTTCCTTTTCCTTCACGGGGCCCCAGTCGGGCTTCGCGGTCTGCGAGTCGCCGGAGGCAGGGGTGACTGTCGCCAAGGTCCTCTTCCGCACCACGAACGGCGGGGAAAGCTGGCAGAGCATGCAGGCCGCCATCCCGACCGGGGGAGGGGTGGTCGACATGGCGTTCTCCTCGGCGCGCACCGGCTGGCTCTGCACGTGGCCGGTCGGTGGTCCGCTCCTTGTGACCCGCGACGGCGGCAACGTCTGGAGTCCCGCGGCCGGACAGCTCGGCGGGGCCAACCTGGTGGCCCTCGCCGTGGTGCCCGTCCATCCAGCGGACATCTATGTCGTGGTCGGCCTGGGGCCGACCGCCGCGGTGCTCCGCTCCGTAGACGGCGGTCAGACCTGGAGCGGGGTCTATCCCGCGACGGGCCCGTTCCTGGGGGCGGGGGGCGGCCCCGCCGTTCAATTCGTCGGTCCCCGCGTCGGTTATGGCGTCGGAGTGCCAGCCGACCCGTCCGCGGTGTTCCGGACCTCGGACGGCGGCGTCTCTTGGCGACCCGTGGGCCACCTGCCGCCGAACGCCGCCCTCATCAACTGGAGTTTCGCCGCCCCAGATGTCGGCTGGGCCATCGTGTCGCAGGCGGGAGGCCCGCCAAAGCTGCTCGCGACGCAGAACGCCGGCCAATCGTGGACGACGGTCACGGGCGCGCCCGGCATGCCGGAACTCGCCGTGCGCCAAAGCGCCGCCGACGGCCTGCTGGTCTCCGGCGCTACGCTCTTTCGCACTTTGGATGCGGGCCGCCACTTCGCCGCCATCGGCACCGCCCGCGGAATCTCCGCCCTGGCCATGCCTCTGAACGGCAACGGGTGGGCGATCGTCCGTGGCGCGCTCGAGCGCTCGGCGGACGGCGGCCGCACCTGGCTGCCAGCCAGCGTCCTGCCCAAGGGGTACGAGGCCCTGACCCTCTCCTTCCCGGACGGCAACCACGGCTGGGTGCTCACCGCCCAGGCCTGCGACGGGCCGGGCGCATGTGCGCAGGCGCTGTGGGCAACCGCGGACGGCGGGCGGACCTGGACCGCCCTGGCCCTCGGGCGCCTCGACGCCGCCGCGGTCGATTTCACGACGCCGGCCAACGGCTGGCTGACGACGGCGAACGGTACGCTCTACCGCAGCACCGATGGCGGACGGACCTGGCAGGGGCTGGACTGAAGGCGGAGCGCGAAAGCGGCTGGGCTGAGCGGCCCACGACCGCATCACCGGCCGCTCAGCCGGTAAGGCACCATGGCGATGACGATGTCCCGCCGGGAGACCAGGCGGGCCTGCAGGAGAAAGCCCAGCTGGTTGTGCAACATCCCCTGCCACCACCTGCCAACGACGAATTCGGGGATGAGCACGGTGATCATCGTTCCCGGCGACTGGCTGCGCACCAAATCGATGTAGCGAAGCAGCGGCTGCACCACCGAGCGGTACTGGGACTCGATGGTCACCAGCCGCACACCTGGGTTCCATTCCGTCCACCGCCGTTCGAGCTTGTCGGATTGTTCCCTGTCCGAACTCACGTGCAGGGCGATGACCGTGTCCGAGATGGACTTGGCGTATCCCAGGGCGTGGGCGACCACGCGCGTCACCGTGGACACGGGGACGATGACCACCGACTTTGCGGGCTCCGGGTGGAAGTCGAGCGAGGGCAGGCGCAGTTCCTCGGCTATCGCGTCGTAGTGGACGTGAATTTTCAGGAAGATCAGCACCAGCAGGGGGATGACGATGAGAACCATCCAGGCCCCCTCCGCGAACTTGGTCACCGCGAACACGCCGACGACCACGGCGGTCAGCACGGCTCCGAAACCGTTCAGGACCGATTTACGGACATCCCCCGGCCGGTAGCCCCCGCGGGCACGCGCCTCCTGCACCCGGCGCACGACCAAGCCCAGTTGGCTGATGGTGAATCCGACGTATACACCGATGGCATAGAGCGGGATGAGCCTGTCCGTGCTGCCCCCGAACACGATCACAAGCAGCGCCGCCAGGGCGGCCTCGAAGATGATGCCGTTGATGAAGACGAGCCGGTCACCGCGGGTCTGGAAGAGGTGGGGCATGAACTTATCCATCGCCATGGTGTAGGCGAGTTGCGGGAAACCGGCGAAGCTGGTGTTGGCGGCCAACGCCAGGATCGCCGTGGTGGAGAAGGCCACCGCGTAATAGAGGACACTGTGACCGAAGACATGCTGGGCGACCTGACTGAGCACGGTGTTGTCCTTGACCGGGCCAATCCCGAACGCCAGCGCCAGGATGGTGGTTCCCAGGAACATGGCCCCCAGGAGGGCGCCCATCAGCGCCATGCCGGCCTGGGCGTTGCGCACCGCCGGATCGCGGAAGATGGGAACCCCGTTGCTGATGGCTTCGATCCCCGTCAGCGCCGAGGACCCGGAACTGAAGGCGCGCAGCAGCAGGAACAGCGACACACCACCCAGGCTGCGCAGGGCGAAGGCGTGGTGCACCGCCAGTCCGTGCACGCCACCCCGCAGCAGCCCGACGCCGACCATCAACAGGATGAGCAGGACGAAGGCGTAGGTCGGGCCGGCGAAGACCGCCGCGGACTCCCGCACTCCGCGCAGGTTGATCAGGCAGATGACGGCGATGAGTAGGACGTCGAGCGGCACCCGCAGGTGGGCCAGGGGCGGAAACGCTGAAATCATCGCGTCCACACCGGCGGTGACGCTGACGGCGATGGTCAGGGTGTAATCCACCAGGAGTGATGCGCCAGCGACCAGCGCGGGCAGCTTGCCCAGACTGTCGCGCCCGACCACGTAGGCGCCGCCACCTCCGGGGTAGGCGGCGATGACCTGCCGGTAGGAGACGACCAACACCGTCAGCATCAGCACGATCACCAGGGCGATGGGCAGCGAAAACCATAGCGCCGCAGCGGAGATGCCGATGAGTACAGTGAGGATTTCCTCGGTGCCGTACGCCACTGACGAGAGTGCGTCCGGGGAGAGGATGGAAAGCGCGGAGAGCGTATGCAGCCGCTCGCTGCGCAGTTCCCGGTTCTTCAGCGGCCGGCCGATGAGGAACTCTTTCAGGGACCTGCGCTCACGCTGTGCCATAAGAGCGGCTGCCGCGGGCACCAATGCCGCGGCGGAACCGTATCCAGCCTCCCCACCCGCCGACGCAGGCGCCGCGACAAATCCGCTCGGGTTCACAGAGCCCGGGCACGGCACCACGCGCCACATGCAGGGCACCGCTGCGATCGCGCGCCCAGCTGGGCCGCACATCTCCACCCCACCGGCGCAGACGGAGCCGCTCCGCCGGCACCGGGCATCCCGCCCGTACCCCGGCGGCCTCCGGGCGCGCCGGCCCCGGTCGCCGACACATCGCCGTATTCGCCAGCATCCCTTTATCATGAGGGTAGGCGATTCCTGCCTGTCAAGTCCTGACGCCCAGGGGCCACAGGAACCCGGCAAAGTCGGCCAGTCGGCCAAGCGGCGGGGGCCCGGACGGTCGTGACCCACAAACGCTGGTGGTGGGCACCCGCCCTGACGTGACTTTGCCGCGCACCCCGCCAGGGGTCAGCGGTCGCCGACATCGTCGTTGCGCGTCTCCTCCAGACCGCTCCCCGCACCTCCCCCCGCCAACCCGCCCCGTCAGGGGAGTGGCAGATTCTCAGGGCCGCAGGCCGGCGGCCACCCTCACCTAGGCGACCCGGACGGCGAATGGGGTGGAGAAGCGCCACGGTGGCCGCCCGGCCGCCTGGAGGCGGACCACGCACCGTACGGGCGGAGGGGATGACCGACCCCGATCCGCACCGCACGGCAACTACGCACCGCGCATGCCTGCCTCACAGGCGGCGCCCGGTGCGCCACGGAGGTGTCGGAGACATGCAGCAGTGGACGCGAAGCGCCGCCAAGCGGGTGGCCGCCCTGAGCATCGGGCTCGCCGTCATCGGGAGTTCCGGTCTCGCCCTGGCCGACGGACACGGACCGAAGCAGGGACCTCACCGGCCAAAACACGCCCAACACTTCGACTTCGAGGATCTGGGCAGTGCGAATTGGGCGCAGCCCGCCCTGCGCCTGCTGGTCACCCAGGGGGTGATCCGGGGCGAGGGTAACGGCCAACTCCAACCGAACGGGCAGACCACGCGCGCGCAGATGGCGACGATGCTCGGCCGGCTCCTGGGCTGGAGCAGCAGCCCTCCCCCGATCGCGCCGCCGGTGTTCCACGACAATGCCGCCATCCCACCGTGGGCAATGGCCTTCGTCCAACGGGCGGCGAAGGCCGGGATCCTGCGCGGGGAGCAGGGCGACGATTTCGAGCCGCAGCAGGCCGTCACCTGGGCGCAGGCGGCAGTGATCATCGACCGCGTCTTCTCGTTCCCGTCCGTGCCCGCCAACACGGTCGTGACGGATCTGCAGCAACTCCCGTACGGGCCCACCACCCCGGGGTGGGCCGCCGCGGGCGTGGCCGCGGACGTGTCCGCCGGTTTGTTCCAGGGGCTCCTGGGCCAGATCTATATGCCGAACCAACCCGTCAGCCGGGCAGAGCTGTCGGTCCTTTTGCAGCGCGCGGAGCAGCTCAAGCCGGCCGTGGTGGCACAGGCCAATTCGGTGGTCGTGGGTTCGATCAGTGCCGTGCAGCCGGGATCGCTCACAGTCGCCGCCGCCCAGGGTGAGGTGACGGTGCCGCTCACCACCGGCGTGGTCGTCTACCAGGGTGGCGTGCCGAGCAGCATAGGGGCGCTGCAGGCGGGCGAGGGCGTGGTCATCGGTATCGATGGCCGCGGGCAGGGCGCCTTCGTGGAGATCACATCCGGCGGAACGGCCACATCGGGCGGCGGCACCGTCTCCGGTGCGGTGAGCACGATCTCCACCACGCAGATCTCCATCGCCGAAAGCGGAGCAAGCACGGCTACCTTTGTCTTCGCCGCCAATCTCACGGTGTCGGGCGCCGCCTCGCTCGCGGCGATCATGCCGGGAGACCAGGTCACGCTGACCTTCAACGCCGCCAACCTGGTCACCGAGATCGACGTCACCGCCGGCCCCACCGGCCCGGCCGGCCCCGCAGTGGGCGGCACCGTCACCGGCGTCGGCACCTCGAGCATCACCCTCGCGCCCGCAGGGGGCGGCGGACCCTTCGTCTACTCGTTTGTTTCCGGCGGCCCCTCTGTAGAGGGTCTGGAGACCACCCTCTCCGGCGTCGCCATCGGGGACCAGGTCACCCTGACCCTCAGCTCCGGCGGCCAGGTGGCGAGTATCGACGTCACCGCCACGCCCAATCTGGCGCCGAGCCGAAGCGTGAACGGAGTGCTGGTCTCCGCCGACGCGACGACGGATCAGGTCGTCGTGCTCGTCTACGCCGACAACCAGCCTTCCCTGACCACGCTTTCGCTACCTAGCGGCGCCCAGGTCACGCTCGGGAACAGCGTCGCCTCCCTCGGAGCCCTGCAGACCGGAGATCCGGTGGCGGTGGCAGTCGACGCGCAGGGGCAGGGGGTGTCCGTGACCGCGTCGGCCCTGCCGCCAGGCGAGCAGTTCGCGGCGGGCAGCATGGTGGCCGACACAACCAGCGGAATCACCGTGGCCAGCGGCAGCGGCCAGGCGACCCTGCCCACGGGTCCAGATCCGGTCGCCGTCTCTGGCGGCAGTATCGTGCCCCTGAGCGGCATCGCGCTCGACACCGAAGTGACCGCGGTCAGTGGCGCGGCCAACGGCAGTCTCCTGCTGGTGGTCCCGGCCTGACCCGACCGACGAAGGGAGGCGCGGTTCCGGCACAAACGTTGGGGGCGGGCGGAACTGCCGATGAGGCGCTGCCCGCCCTGCGGCGTTGTTATCCTTCACGGGAGGGCGCCGCGCCCCCGGCATCCCGGATCGCAGAACAGACCGTTGCGCGGCCGGCGGCTCGCGAGCAGCAATGGACAGCCTCGGAACGCTCCCGCCCGCTCCGCCTGTATACTGATCGCGGCGGCCGGCACCGTCCGCCGGCTGAGGCCTGCGGCGCCCCGCGCACGCGGCCGTGAAGGAGAACCCATGGCACTGGCGGGCGATGCGCTGATCTGTGTGGATTTCGACGACACCCTCGTGACGAATCAAGAGCATTTCGCCCAAGCCGAACGGCAACTCGCCGATCTGCTGCGCGACACGTGCGGAGCCGACACCACCGCTGCACTGCATGCCTTCCGGCGCATCGATGCCCGTCACCAGCACCTCGGCCGCCACCGCAACCGCTTCCTGGTGACCGTGCTCGCGGCCTACTGCGCCGTCCGCGGATCGGATGCCGTTCCCCTGGAACTGTTGCCGCGTCTCGCCGCCATCGCGGCCCATCCCTACGATGCACGGCCTGAACCGAAACCGGGCGCCGTCCATGCCCTGGAGCGCTTACGCGCAGCGCACCCGGGCCCCCTGTGGCTGGTCACCGCCGGGGACCGCGTGATCCAGACCGGCCGCGTGCACCACTCGGGGCTTGCCTCGTTCTTCGACGCCGTCCACGTGGTGCCGGAAAAGACGGAGGCCGTCTTCACCGAACTGGGACGCGGTCATGCCCGGCGCGTGATGATCGGCAACTCGCCTCGCTCCGACATCCTGCCGGCGCTGGCCGCCGGATTCGACGCGCTCTATGTACGCGTCCCGACCTGGCTGCTTGATCTCGCCCCGCTGCCAGCAGCGGTATCCGAATTCGAGAGCTTCGCCGCCGCGGTCGACGGTGTGCTGGGACTCTGAGCCGATCGGTGCCCACCGGGTCTCCCTGGCGCGGCACCGCTGCCATCGCCCGCGGGTCTCCGGCCCGCCGCCACGGCACCCGTTGGCGGTGCTGCCCGCCGGTGGCAGCCCGGCACACGCTGAATGTGCATGAGCACCATCCCGACGCCGTCTGTAAGCCGCATCGCCTCACCCCCCGTTCAAGCAGCCCGCAACCATTGCCAACAGACGGACGCCGAAGAGCGCGCCCCCGTCCGCCGCCCTGGCCTGCGCCGCATCACCGAGGGAAGTGAATACCCAAAAGCTGCCGTCTGTGCCGAACCGTGGATCTCGATAGAAGACGAGCCTTCGCTCCGGCGTAAGGTATACCTCAATGTCCCCATCGGCCACGAGCAACGTACCCTGAAAGCGGATGATGCGGGTTCCGACTCCAGGGCGCCCGGTTCTGCGGATCCCCAGCCTCAGGTCCACCGCCGCGTATTCCTGCAGATTCGCCCTCTCCCCCGGGGTCGCCAGCCCCGGATCCAGTGTAGGCGTCGCCCAGTGCCGCTCATGCCAACCCGCGCGGCGGCCGGCGCCGCGCTTTCGCCTTCCCTGTCGCCGCGCGCGCTGCGGACAGCGCGGCGCGAACGGGGAGACTGATCGGCAGGATCGCGGGGGTCGCGCCCGAATGGTCCGCAAACGGTGCTCTCCGGATCGGAAGAGGACCGTCTCCCGCCGCCAGGGTTTCCATGTGCGGGAACCCGGCTTCCCGGAGCCCCTTCCCGCCATTGCACAAAAGTGGGGTTCCGTATCGGGCGGGGACCGCGACGGGACGTGGGGCATCTGAACCGTGGCCCCGCAAGAGAGGACTCTTGGAGTGGCCGCCGACACTCGGGCACCCCCTTGCGGGGCGCCGTGGCGCCGTATACCGCCGGTGCCGCGTTCATCGTTGGGAGCTTTGAGGAAAAAGGATTCGGATCCTGACGGCGCCGCGAAAACGAATATTGGCGGCACCGTCCCGGGGTCGCAGAACAGAGAGGGAGGCACCAGCCAAAATGTACTACCGCCGCCTGGGCCGCCTGGGGCACATGAGTTCAGTCGTCATGTACGGGGCGGCCGCCCTCGGATCGGTCAGCCAGGAGAAGGCCGACGCCTCCATCGCGCACGCGCTTGAGCACGGCGTCAACCACTTTGATACCGCCGCCTCGTATGGCGAGGCCGAAGTGCGCATGGGTGCGTCAATGGCCCGTCTCAAGCGGGAACGCGGCGACGAGATCTTCCTCGCCACCAAGACCGGTGAGCGCTCCCGGGACAAGGCGCGCGCGCAGATCGAACGCTCGCTGCAGCGCCTCCAGGTGGAACGCCTCGACCTGATTCAACTCCACGCCGTCGGCGACCTCGCCGAACTCGACAAGGCCACCGGGCCCGGAGGTGCCCTGGAGGCGGCCATCGCCGCCCGAGACGAGGGATTGGTGCGGGCGATCGGCATCACGGGACACGGCCACCAGGCCCCGGCCGTCCACCTTGAGGCCCTGCGCCGCTTCCCGTTCGACGCCGTGCTGACGCCCTACAACTTCGTGCTGTACGCCAACGCCGACTACCGCCGGGACTTCGACGCGCTCGCGGCGGCCTGTGCGGAACGCGATGTGGCGCTACGCGTCATCAAGGCCGTGGCCCGCGGGCCGTGGCCCGCCGGTGCCCCGCGGCGGTACACCACCTGGTACGAACCGCACGACGAGCAGGCACAGATCGACAAGGCGGTATGGTTCGCGCTCTCGCGGCCTGAGATCACCGCAATCGCCGGCCCGGGCGACGTCGGCCTCCTGCCGAAGGTGATCGACGCCGTCGAACGGCTGGAGACGCTGGATGCTGCGCGTACCGAGGCGCTGCTGGCTACGGCCGGCGCCTACGCCTCCCCGTTCGGGGCGTTCTGACTCCCAGGATGCGCCCGCGGGTGCGGGGTGACCGCCCCCACAGCCGCGGGCGCGCCGGATCCGGGACGGGGCACGTTCTTTGCGCGATGGCCCGCGGGAGCCGGGAGCGGCGGGATGGCCGGATGCGGCTCCTCCGCTGTGGTTTGTGCTGCTCCTGGCCGTCTCGAACTCCACCTTCCGCCGCGGTGCCCCGATCCGCGCGGTCCCCACAGCGACCGCGCGCCGCTTCGCCTGGCGGCGCCGTTGCCGGCGGCTCGCGGTCAGGCGGCGCGCCCCACACTATCGTCCGACATCCCCCTCCACGATAACCGGACTGGGAGGGGGCCAGTCCATGGGTGCCAGCACCACATCCGGACTACAGTCCCGCCGCCGATCCGGGGCGGCGGCGACCCAGCAGTTCACCGAGGACATTCTGCGCCTGCTCGCGCGGTTCGGAGTCGCCACCGGAGGCCAGATCGCCCGGCATCTCGGGCAGCCACTCTCCGCGATCGAGCACGCGCAGCGAACGCTCAGCGCACAGGCCCTGATCCGTCCCATACCGCTGCTGCGGTCGGGAGGCCTCGCCACTGCCTGCACCCTGACCACCGCCGGCCTGCGGCGCCTGCCGGCCTTGACGCCTAAGCACCCTGTCCACCCGAGCCGGATGGACACCATGCTGGCGGCCGTCGACATCGCCCTGCAGGTGGAGGCTGACGGTCTCGGCACCTGGCTGACCTGGCCCGAGGCCGTGCGCGAAGGCCGCGTGCTTACGGACGCCGTCCAGGCGTCCGCGAACGGCCTGCTCGTGCCGGCGGGAGCGCCAGCGGGTGCGGGGCGCGCCATTCCCGTCTGCATCGTTCTTCGCCAGACGGGGCGGTCTGCGTTGCGCCAGCGCCTGGCCGGAGCGAAGCAGGCGGCGGCGTCCACAGCGGTCCGGGTCTACGCGGCACCCCATCTCTGCGGCAGTCTGGGGGCCGATGCGCGGGCCCTGGGCGCCACGGTCGTTCCATGGGTGCCCGGGGAAGAGGATTGGCGCGGCGAACCGGCACCCGAGGCATCCCGGCAGCGAGACGCCCTCACCCCGAAGCGGGTGCGGGTCCTGACCTTTCTCGCAAGGTTCGGTTATGCCACTGTGGACCAATTGGCCGCGGAGCAGGGTACGCACTCCACCGCGGCCAGCATCATGCTGGCGACGCTGGAGAAACTGGGGCTGGTACAGCGCCACCGCCAGCATCACCTGCATAAGGACGTCTACTCGGCGACAGCCCTCGGCATCAGCGTCACCGGCCAGGGCCTGGCGCCCGTCCCGCGCGTGCCTTCGCAGCGCCGCCACGCCCTGGGTCTGGTGGACCTGGCCAGGACCCTCTGCGCCGAGACCGGGGGCGATTGGCTGACCAATCGGGAACTGGTCCAAACATACGCCCACAACCGCAACCTCTGCCGGGTGGATCTGCCCGACGGCATCCTCCTTCTGCGGGACGGGCGCAGGGTGGCGGTGGAACTCGAACTCAGCTCACAGGCCCGCCACACGGTGCTCGCCTTCACCGCGCGGCAGCTTGGAACCGGAGACTGCCAGGAGGTGTGGTACGCCGTCAGCCCCGACTGGTACCGGCGTTACGCCACCCGGTTGGAAGGCGTCCCCGCAGCCCGTGTGCGGGCGTGGGATCCCCCGGACCGGCTGGGCGGACCGCGCGGCTTCCGGGCCGACCGACCGACGCGGGAACCCGTGGCCCCACGCATTCTGGGGCGGTCGCCCCATGGTCCGGCAAGGAAGGCCGGGAGATCCGAGGGGGGGGCCATGCTCCACACGGAGGCAGATCCCGCCGTGCCTGCGCAACGGGATCCGGCCGGGAAACAGGGTCCACCGGGCAGAGCCGTGACGCATGGTGTCGAAACAGAGCGATAAGGCGTTCGCCGCTTCGGCAGGAACGCACTTTCTCCGCAGGGAAGCCACGGCGGCGGCGCTTATTTATAGACAACGAGCGCGCCGGATACAGGGTGTGGCTGGAGATGCGTGTGCCCATCGATCCGCCGCCGTCCCGGGAAGCACTGCTCTCCCTCTGCCGTTTCGGCGACGCCGACGAAGTGCTGACCGGTGGGTGCCGCCGCCTCTGCGCAGCCCGCGGCTGGTCACGGGCGGTCCTCCTGCAGGCGGATCCGGACGAGCATCCCGAGGACGTTCTGGCGTATTGCGGAGATGTGCCCGAAGATGCGGCGGGTTGGGCCGCCGGGCGCCCGTTGGTGGCCCTGCGGTGCTTCGGGCGCATTGTGGCCTTCGCCTGTGGCGAGCCGGAGACGGCGGGCGCCGCCACGGACGAAGCCGTGGCGGCCGCCGTCGAGGCGCTGCTGGCGCTGGCCGTGGCGGCGGCGCCCCCCTCCGAGCGGAACCGGCGGAAGCCGGACCTGCTGCGGGCCCTCCAGGACCGGTCCGCCGGCGGGCCATCCACCGTCTCACCCCTGCTGACGCACCCGCACCGCTTCCAATTGGCCGCGCAACTTCCTCCCGGCGCTGTGCTGGTCGCCGCAGGCGGCGATCAGCCGCCGGAGACGCACCCGATCACCGGGGCGGTGCGCCTGGACACACCGCCCCCCGAAGAGGATGCATGGATCGAGGCACTGCTGTCCCTGGTCCCGGCGATCGTGGTCATAACCGAAGGCGCAGAGCATCGGATCGTCAAGACCAATCCCCTGGCGCGCGAGCGGTTTGCCGGGTACGCCGCCACCGGCGCAAGCCTCACGTGGG
>JAJZMB010000076.1 GCA_021803205.1 Bacillota bacterium
CTTCTTCACACGCCACATCGGCGCCCCGCTCGCCGACTGCCCGCCACAGGTCGTAACTGAAGAAGTTGCGGTCCGCCAAGCAGAGCATGTCCGGCTGCAGGCACGGCAGCAACTCCCGCGCCAGGGTTGTCTCGCCTTGGCGACAGCCGCCGAGGGCCAAGCCGACGTGGGCGTGGGAGCCGGTCTCCGCCAGACCCACCACTTGCACCTGCGGATAGGCGCTGCCCACACCGCGCGAGTGTCCGGGGCGCTCGAAGGCCGTGTCGTTGGCTTCTGTGTCGGCCACGTCCAGACGGAGACCATCGATGGCCATTACGCGCCAGCGGCCATGGTACCAGACGTTGCGATCCCCCGCATGCCCGAGCGGCTGAGCGACCACCCGGAACAACTCCTGCGGCGGCTCGGGTCCCAGGCGAGCGCGCGCCTCCACGATCGAGGCGTTACCCGGGACGTGCCAGTGGGGGATATCGTCTACCACGGGGTGCAGGCCGTCCTGGCGCGCAGCGTCCCGACTGGGGGACGGAGCCCGGATCCGAGAGCGTCCTCTCGCCTGCGGCCCCTCCTCACGCATACTCGCGCGCCTCATCGCGCCTATAGCGACGCATTGCCAGCCCGCCGAAGACAATGGTGTATGCCGCCAGCACCTGTATGTTGCCCCAGCCCACCCAGCGGCCCGCCACCGCGTTCCAGCCGAGATCGGCGAAGTGGTAGGAGGGCAGGACCCGGGCGATGGTCTGCATGGCGTGCGGCATCACCTGATACGGGAACCACATGCCACCCAGCAGGGCAAGGCCCAGGTAGACGATCATCGTCCCACCCTGTGCGGACTGAGTGTCGAGCAGGTATCCCATGAAGATGCCCAGGGCGGCGAAGGGGATGCTGCCGAGCCACGTGCCCAGAACAAACCCCGTCCAGGCTTCGGCGCTCAGTTGCACGTGGTGGAGCGTGATTCCGAGAAGAGCCACCAGCAGCACAGCCGGCAGCGTGACCAGTACAGCCATCGCCGCCTTGCCGAACACGTATGCCATCGGGGTCAGGGGCGTGACCCGCAATTGGCGCGCCCAGCCCGCCGCCCGCTCCGCGGCGAGGGCGGCGCTGTTGCTGTTGAGCGCGGCGCCCATGGCCCCGTAAGCGGCCATGGCCACCATGTACTCCACGCCGAAGTTCACGGCGCCGACACCCAGGCTCGCGTTGCCGTAGATCGAGGTGAAGATCAGGTAGAAACCGGCCGGAAAGCCGACGGTGAAGATCAGGTAACGCCCGTTACGCAACGTCCGGCGGATCTCCAGCCAAAGGTAGGACCCAAAGCCCGTCATGCCGTTCCGGCCTCCCGCGAGGGGACGTTTTCGTTGACCAGGGCCAGGAAGGCCTCCTCGATGCCCGCGCCGCCGATCTCCAGATCCCGCAGCGGGAGATCGGCACGGATCGCCGCCCGCACCGTGGCGTCCGAATCGACGGTTCGCAAGCGTACATGCTCTCCGTCGATATCCACCCCCGTGACCCCGGGTAGCCCCGTGAGTTGCGCATGCTGGGCCCCGACCAGGCGGAAGCGGACATCGCGGCCGCCGGTGCGCGCCTTGATCGCCGCGGCCGTCCCGTCGGCCACAACGCGGCCCCGCTGCAGCACCACGATGCGGTCGGCGACGGCGTCGGCCTCTTCCAGGTAGTGCGTGGCGAAGACGATTGTCCGCCCGCGCGCCGCGAGCCCCCGGATCGAATGCCAGAAGCGTCGGCGTGTGTCGACGTCGAAGCCGGTGGTGGGCTCGTCCAGAAACAGCAGTTCCGGGTCTCCGGCGATGGCCAGCGCAAACCGCACCCGCTGCGCCTGACCGCCGGAAAGCCGTTCCACGTGGCGCTCGGCGAACTCGGTGCAACCGGCGGTCTCCAGCACCTCGCCCAGCGGCAACGGGTCTGGGTACAGGTTGCGCACGAAGCCGACCAGTTCCGCCACGCGGGAGTTGGGTGGAAGGCCGCCCGACTGCAGCATGGCCCCGACGCGGCCCGCCGCCACGGCTGCTGCGGCGCTGCCGCCCAACACATGCACCGTGCCCGCAGTTGGCTGTCTCAGCCCGAGCATCAGCGATACCGCAGTGGACTTGCCGGCGCCGTTGGGACCAAGCAGTGCCATCAGTTCGCCGCTGACGAGCGTCAAATCCATGCCGTCGATTGCGCGCGTCGTCCCGAAATCCTTGTGTACGCCACGGAACTCCACTGCGTTGGCCAAGGGCCGCACCTCCTGCGCCCCCAGGGTAACGCCGGGCGGGCCGCGGGCGGAAGTGGCAGTGCGTGCGAACCGGCCATGACAACCGTCATCCTCGCCGACGGGCGGTGCCCGCCTGTGGGACACCGCCGGGCTCGCCCCCTCGGCAACCCACGCCTCCCTCAGCCACCTCCCCATCACGCCCGGCTCCCGGTTGTCCCACACCTGAATCTGGCACGCCCTTCAGTGCCACCTCGCCCCAAAACGGAAAGCCCCCGTGGTTGCAAAGGACCGAGGGCCGAACCTGCTTGAGATCCGGACGATGGTCATGAGCCGCCGTCCCGACGGCCGTCTGGTGGCCCCGTCCCGACGGTCCAAGCCCCCCGGCA
>JAJZMB010000014.1 GCA_021803205.1 Bacillota bacterium
CGCCGACCGTCCTGTGGAGCGGGAGCTGCCTTTAGGGCTTGACATCCCTTGCCAAGGGTAGGACACTGAGAACATGGAGACCAAACAGGTGCTCTCGACTGGGCAGGCGGCAAAGCGCCTTGGCATCTCCATTCGCACGCTTTACCGCTGGGAGGCCGCTGGAACACTTCACGCGATGGCCCGGCTGCCCAGCGGGCAACGCCGGTTTGCGGCACGGGACGTTGACGCGCTTGTCCGAGCAAGGACAGGAGCCACCGAGCGGTGTGCGGTCTACGCTCGGGTCTCCTCCGAGAAACAGGCCGAGGCGGGCAACCTGGAACGGCAGAGGGAGCGCCTCGTGGCGGCGGCCACAGCCAAGGGATATGGGGTCGCCGCCGTGGTCGCGGAGCGGGCTTCCGGTCTCAACGAGAAGCGCCGCGGCCTGCAACGCCTGTTCCGCTTGGCCGCCGTGGGTGAAATCGACGTCGTGCTGATCGAGTTCAAGGATCGCCTGGCGCGTTTCGGCTTCGCCTATCTGGTCGAGGCGCTGCAGGCACATGGGGTCCGGGTCGAGGTCCTGGACGGCCCGGTGGCGGTGGACGCAACCCAGGAGTTGGTGGCCGACATGCTGGCCATCGTGACCTGCTTCGCGGCCCGTCTGTACGGAAGCCGGTCACAGGCGTTCCGCCGGAAGGTACGGGAAGCGGCCAAGGAGGAGGGCAGGGCGGTTGCCGGGTGAAAAGAGCATACCGGCGACGCGCACGGTTCGCCTGCGCATTGCCCCCTCGGTCAACCAAGGGAAGGTCGCGGCCATGGTCGCCACGACGGCCGAATGGGACCGGGCCGTCGCCTTCTACACCAACCTCTTCCTCGACCACCCCGGCGTGTTCGACGCACGGAGAACGGTCGTGCTGTCCAGCGGTCCCGATGCCTGCAAGACCAAAGAGGCTGCCTGGACCGACAAGGATCGGCTGACATGGGCAGAGTCCGTTACCGTGGCCACACCGGCGCATCCCAGCATCGTCCCAGAGCGGAACTTCGCCGCGACCTGCCCCGGTGCGCCGCGTGACCTGCGCCGGGCAGCCATCCACGCCGCGGCGGGGGCCGTCCAGAGTTACTTGAGCAACCTACACCGGTGGGAAAAGGCGAATCCCAAGCGACGGAGCCAGCCACCCAAGCCGCCCCATCCGCACCCCCACCTGACCGCCTACGGGCAGATGGCAACGGTTCGCTTGGGCGACTATCGTGCGGGATTCGTCCGTCTGAAGGTCAAGGTGGGCACGCGCTGGATGTGGGAGAACTTGCCCGTGCACGCGCCGCCATACCTGGACAACCTTCTGGCGGAGTCAGACCGGGAGCGGGAGCGGATCACGACCGAGCGAGCGGAGCAGAACCGGCGGATGGCGGCCGAAGGGCGTACGGCGCGCACGGAGGCCGAGCGGCGGGCCCTGCGTCCGGCGCCAGGCGTGTGGGTGGCACAGTCTCCGACCCTCATCCGTAAGCGCGAGGGGTGGTGGCTCCACCTCCCGTTCGAGAAGCGCACCAAGATCGCAGGCAAGGCCGAGGACCGCCGTCTGGCGGAGCCGGACCTGAAGGTCGGCACCGTCGACCTCAATGCGGACTCGGCGGGGGCTGCTGCCTGGGAAGGCGCACGCTGCCGGGGCATCCGCACCGTCTGGCATGCCCGCGAGAATGCCAAGCGGGAGAAGGCACTGCAGAAGGTCGCCCGGCGGCAGAAGCGGAGCGGCCGGCCCGTCAAGGGGCAGCGAAGCAACGGGGGCCTGTGGCGGTACATCGCCGGCCTGGACGCGGCGGTGGCCTGGCGGGTGGCGACGGCCATCGTCGCCTGGGCGGTCGCCGCCGGTTTGCAGGTCCTGGTCTTTGAGCACCTGCGGCCGTACCGGCCCGAACGGGGCCTCTCCTGGAGTCGGCGGACGAACCGCAAGCGCGCGTACTGGCTCCGGGGCAAACTGCTGAAGCATGTGCGGCACCTCGCCGCCTGTCACGGGATTCTCGTGGTCGAACGGAACCCTGCCTGGACCAGTCAAGCCTGTCCGCACTGCAGCCGACTCGGCGAGAGGTTCTCGCCGGACGGGCGCGGCTACCCAAGCCGCTTCCGCTGCGGGCACTGTGGCTGGACGGGCGATGCCAATGTCGTGGCGGCCCTGAACCTCCAGCGAAAGTGGGGGCGGGTTTTCCGCTATCCCACAGCGGAGGAGAGGCGAGCCGCTGAAGCAAGCCGCGGCCGAAAGGCCGGCGCAGCCGCGAGCCGAGAGGGCTCACCGGAGACGGTAGGGGCTAACGTCAGGTCAACGACGGATGCCCCCGCGGCCTGATGCCCTTGCGGCCAAAGCCGAAAGGCGGCGGCCAGTGGTGGGGCTGGTTGCTGGCGGTGCGCGAGCGGCACAGGGGCGTGCCCCGAGAGGCGCATCGCGACTCCCTGCCGTGTGGCACGCGGACCTCGGTGCCTGAAGCGGGCCCCGGCCTACCGGCCGGTCCTGCGGCAGGGGCGGCACGAACGGCGGTTGTCCGGTTTTGTCAGGCAAAACGGGCAGCTGTTGACACCACGCCGCGGATTGACGAG
>JAJZMB010000172.1 GCA_021803205.1 Bacillota bacterium
GGGTTGATCGGCACCGCTTCGGCGAACAGGCTGCGGCAGGTCGTGCTCACGCCCGTCGACGTCAGGAAGTACGGCGCCGCGTACACCCAGAACTGCGGCAGCGACGTCGCGGTGTTGCAGTTGGGCTGGTAGTAGACGCCGTACTTGCTCACCGTGCCGCTCTTATACACCGCGGCGACGTTGGTCGGGCCCCCGCCCCCGTTGATCCCCGTCTCCAGCAGCCAGAACCCCAGGTACTTGCCCGCCGGCACCGGGATCGTCACCTGGCTCTGGATGTCAAAGGCATCCTTCACCCCCGTGCCGCCCGCCGGCATCAGGAACGGCACCGTCGCCGTCTGTCCGTGCCAGGTGATCGGCACCTTCCACGTGCCCGTGTTCGGCGCGAACGGCACCGGGACAGAACCAACGCTCAGACCGTTGCCCGCCCCCGCCAGCTTGTACTTGCCCACGCCCTTGTAGGCCGGACCGGTCTTGGGCGGAGGCGACACCTTCACCGGCGGGATGATCGCGTCCGACTGGAAGAACTTCGTCAGGTCGACCTCGACGAAGTTGCCCACCGTCCCCGCCTTGGGCTGCTGCGCGCTGACCTTGCCCAGCGTGGCGGGGTCGCAGGGCTTCAGCGGGAAGCCGCAGAGCGCACCCGTGTTCCCAGTGGCCGCCTTCGTCGACGCCGCCAGAAGCGACGCGTACGTCGCAGCCGCAGCGGAGGTCCTTGACTTGTTCGCCGCGCCCTTCCCGCCCGGGTGACCGCAGGCCGCCAGCATCAGCAGCACGCCACAGAACACCGCGGGTACCTGCTTGCGCCGCAAGCTCAACCCCATCCCCTCCCAGGAATCAGATACTCGCAGGAGTCGCGCCCAGCGCCGCCGGACGCCTCGCCAGCGCTGCATCGCCCCAGCGCCGGACCGCCCCCACAGAGACGCAGCGCCGGATTCGGCCGCCATCCCGCCTCCGAGAAGACCGGCAGGGGTGGCCGGGAGTGTGTCCCCAAATCCGCAGCCAAACCCGTATCCCCCTGGGCGGCGGGCCCTGGGGGCCGGCCACCGCCGACGGGCTGGCGAGAACGGAAACAGTGGGACGCACCGGCCCACCCTGCGGATGTGGATATGGTACTCCCTTAGAGGTACCTCTCCTGCCGTCCCGCGAGGGAATCGCGCCCCATTTTGTAGCCGACGCGCTGACGCGCACCGCAAAGTGACCCGATTTTGCCGGAAGATGCGTATCGCCCCGGGGCGGCGTTTGCCCGCCGGATCATCCCCCACGGCGCAGGTCAGGCGAGCCAGGACCGGAGACCGGCAAGCACGGAGACGTCGGTGCGCTGAAGGACTGGCGCCAGGCACCCGCCATGACGGATCGGCATCTGCGGCCCTGCGTCGCGGGGCCTGCCGGCGGGGTGGATCCCGCGTCCCAGGGAGGCCGGCGGCGCCGGCCACTCATCCGCCATGGCCGCGCAAATCAGCGGTCGCCACCTGGCTGGTCCGATCTTGGCGCTCATCCGCGTCGGGTGCTCCGTTCCCTGGTCGCCCCATAACGTGCCGGATCGAGGACGCGTCCCGACGCGTGGCCGACGGCCGCGGTCGGCGCACGCCCGCCCACCCACCCGGGACCGGTGCCTGCCGGCCGCGGCCGCCTCACTCCGCCAGGTGCAGGTCCGCCTCCACCTGTTCCCGTGTGAGCGTCAGTTCTGGATCCTGCCGGTATTCGTTCTCGATTTCCGCCTCCCCGTTCCCGCTGGGCAAGGGGTCGCCGGGGCCAAGCGTCTCATCGCGCGCCCGCCGCGCCTGCCAGAGGGCGGCGATCGCCTGGCCGTTGGCGGCCATGCGCCGACCCGCCTCGGCGGCGAAGGCGCGCAGCCTCGCCCAGCCCGGCGCCGACTCATCGGGCTGTTCGCCGCCGACGTGGCCGGCCTGGAGCGCATGGGCCACCCAACGCCGCGCGATCTGCGTGTGGTAGGTCTCGTCGGCCCAGTCGTAATCCTGGTACATCGCCGCCAGGGGGTTTTTGGCAACATCGCGGCACCATTCGTACTCCTGCCGCTTGCCGGGCGGGTAGCGCATCATCGCCTGCTCGACGTTGAGGCCCAGATGGGCGTACCGGTCCAGGGCGCTCACCGAAAGGTACCAATAGCCGGGCCCGATCCGCAGCGGCCATTCGCGCACGTCGCGCCCAAGGCTCTCGATCACAGCCTGGCCCAGCATGCTGTGGCGCGCCTCGTCCCACATGTGGCGGACCAGTTCCAACCTTCCCTCCCACGGCATGCCGTTCGGCTCCCGGGACAGTTCGAAGACGGCGCTGGCCGGATTCTCAGTGGCCGCCAACTCGTTCAGCCGTCCCCGCATCATGAAGATCAGCCTTTCGGCCGTCGTCTCCGCACGGGGATCGCCGGGTTCGTTGAACTGGAAGTTGATCGTAAATCTTGGATCTCGGCGGGGGTGGCGGGAGATGTGGAAGGGTTGGCTGGAACGCGCCGGATCGGCCTGCCCGCGGGCTTCCCGCCCGCTGATGCCGCCCGCCGCGGACAGGAAGGTACGGAGGTGCGCCTGCCACGCGGCGGCAGATCGG